>NZ_JBIUWI010000022.1:0-81011 GCF_044743385.1 Pseudomonas sp. NPDC087639
ATCACCCTCTACGAGTCTGCCGACAATCTGCTGTGGGGCAACAAGGTCATCAGCAACAAGCGCCACGGCATCCGCATTCGTAACAGCGTGAACATTCGCCTCTACGAAAACATCGCTATGGCCAACGGTCTGACCGGCGTCTACGGCCACATCAAAGACCTGACCGACACCGACCGCGACATCAAGCTCGACCCGTTCGACGCGCAAGTGTCGCTGATCGTGGTCGGCGGTGAACTGGCGGCCAACGGCAGCGGCCCGCTGTCGATCGACTCGCCTTTGAGCGTCGAGCTGTACCGCGTATCGATGCTGGCGCCGACCAAATCCAGCGGCATCAGCTTCAACGGCATCCTCGGCGAGCGCCAGGATGAAATTCTCGACTTGCTGGTGCGCCAGCAGAAAGCCGTGCTGATCGACCCTGTCGAACGCCAGACAGAAATGCAGGACTGAGGATAATTTTATGCACCCACACTTGATCAAATTACTCAGCCTGTCGGCCCTGACCGTGGGCATTCTGGCGGCCAGCAATGGCGCCCGTGCCGATGAGGCTGCCGGCGCTACCCCGCCGAAGTTCACCGCCGATCCGTGCTGCAACCTGTGCCCTGAAGCACACGACGCGAAGAATTACACCACGCGTTATCAGCAGAACTTCACCACGCTGGTGCAGGCCCAGGGCGACTGGCTGTTCCGTACCCAGGAAGACCTGCGCACCGAATTCAACACCACCCCGGCCGGCTACAAGCGCATGCAGCAACTGCACGATGCGTTCAAGAGCAAAGGCGTCGAGCTGGTGATCGTCTATCAGCCGACCCGTGGCCTGGTGAACCGCAACAAGCTCAACCCGCAGGAAAAAGCCGCGTTCGATTACGAGAAGGCGTTGGGTAACTACAAGACCATGCTCGGCCGTTTCGCCAAGATGGGTTACGTGGTGCCGGACCTGTCGCCACTGACCAACGAATCGCTGCCGGACACCCTGCCCGCCCACGACTTCTACTTCCGCGGCGACCAGCACTGGACGCCATACGGCGCCCAGCGCACAGCGAAAATCGTCGCCGAGAAGGTCAAGCAGATCCCGGCCTTCGCCGACATTCCCAAGCGTGAGTTCGAGACCAAGAAGTCCGGACGCATGGGCAAGACCGGCACCCTGCACAACATGGCCGGGCAACTGTGCGGCACCAGTTATGCGATCCAGTACATGGACCAGTTCACTACCGAGCCTAAGGGCGAAGCCGGTGACGGCGATCTGTTCGGTGATTCCGGCAACCCGCAAATCACCCTCGTGGGTACCTCGCACAGCGGCAAGAACTACAACTTCGCCGGCTTCCTCGAAGAGGCCATCGGCGCCGACATTCTCAACGTCGCCTTCCCCGGCGGTGGTCTGGAAGGTTCGATGTTGCAGTACCTGGGCAGCGACGAATTCCAGAAGACTCCACCGAAGATTCTCATCTGGGAATTCTCGCCGCTGTATCGCCTTGATCAGGAAACCATCTATCGCCAGATGATGGCCCTGCTCGACAACGGCTGCGAAGGCAAAGATGCACAGATGACCGGCAGCGCCACGCTGAAGCCGGGCAGCAAACAAGAACTGATGGTCAACAGCAAGAACCTGAACCTGCAGAACAGCAGCCATCAGGTCGACATCCGCTTCGCCGACACCTCGGTGAAAACCCTGCAAGCCACCCTCTGGTACATGAACGGTCGCCACGAGGACATCAAGATCGAGAAACCGGAAACCTCCGACACCGACGGTCGTTTCGCCTTTGAGCTGCGCACGGACGAAGACTGGGCCTCGCAAAACCTGCTGGCGGTCGAAGTCCAAGGGCCAGAAGCCGGCGCCGCGCCACAGAAAGTCGAAGCGAAAATCTGCAAACGCAACGTATTCCCGGGCGCTGGGCAACAAACCGCTCAGGTCGGGCAATGAGGTCTGCTATGCGAAACTCGAAACTGAAAACTCTTTTAGCGCCGACGCTGCTCGGGCTGGCGATCTTCGCCGGCACCGCGCAGGCCGCCGCACCACTGCGTCCACCTCAGGGCTACTTCGCGCCTGTGGATAAATTCAAGACCGGCGACAAAAGCGAAGGCTGCGATGCAATGCCGACGCCGTACACCGGCGCGTTGCAATTTCGCAGCAAATACGAAGGCTCGGACAAGGCCCGTTCGACATTGAACGTGCAGTCGGAAAAAGCCTTCCGCGACACCACCAAAGACATCACCACGCTGGAACGCGGTACCGCCAAACGCGTCATGCAGTTCATGCGTGACGGTCGCCCGGAGCAGCTCGATTGCACGCTGAACTGGCTGACCGCGTGGGCCAAGGCGGATGCGCTGATGTCGAAAGACTTCAACCACACCGGCAAATCGATGCGCAAATGGGCGCTGGGCAGCATGGCCTCTTCGTACATACGCCTGAAGTTCTCCGACTCGCATCCGCTGGCTCAACACCAGCAGGAGGCGCAGGAGATCGAAGCGTGGTTCAGCAAAATGGCCGATCAGGTGGTCAGCGACTGGGACAACCTGCCGCTGGAAAAAACCAACAACCACTCGTACTGGGCAGCCTGGTCGGTGATGGCGACGTCCATCGCGACCAACCGCCGTGACCTGTTTGATTGGGCGGTGAAGGAATACAAGGTCGGCGTGAATCAAGTCGATGCTGACGGTTTCCTGCCGAACGAACTCAAGCGCCAGCAACGCGCCCTCGCCTATCACAACTACGCCCTGCCGCCGCTGGCAATGATTGCGAGTTTCGCCCAGGTCAACGGGGTGGATTTGCGTCAGGAAAACAACGCCGCGCTGAAGCGTCTGGGTGATCGCGTATTGGCTGGCGTGAAAGACCCGGACGAATTCGAAGAGAAGAACGGCAAGAAGCAGGACATGACCGACTTGAAAGAGGACATGAAATTCGCCTGGCTCGAACCGTTCTGCACGCTCTACACCTGCCCGGCCGATGTGATCGAGAAGAAGCGCGGCATGCAACCGTTCAAGACCTTCCGCCTCGGCGGCGACCTGACCAAGGTCTACGACCCGTCCCATGAAAAGGGCAACAAGGGTTCTTGAAAGGCGAAGAGCAAAAGCCCCTCACCCTAACCCTCTCCCGGAGGGAGAGGGGACTGAACGAGGTGCTTTTCAGAAATTCGCCGACCTGAAATATCGAGCCGATCTCAGGTTCTGAAAACAACCGAGATCAGGCTCCATAGGCTGAAAAGAAATATCGAGCCAATCTCCTTTTCTGAAAACCATGGAGATCAGGCTCCCTCTCCCTCCGGGAGAGGGCGGGGGGTGAGGGAGAGATTTCAAGGCCCTGCACAACCCTGACAGAAACACCGTTTCACCCCTCCAATACCACGGGGGGTTTGGGGGGGCTTTGGCCCTTGACTGTTGGTTCAAACATGGAGAGATCGGGATGGTATTTTCATCCAACGTGTTCCTGTTTCTGTTCTTGCCGATCTTTCTCGGCATGTACTACCTGAGCGGGATTCGTTATCGCAATCTGCTGCTGCTACTCGCCAGCTACGTGTTCTATGCGTGGTGGCGGGTGGACTTCCTGGCGCTGTTCGCTGCCGTCACGTTGTGGAACTACTGGATCGGCCTGAAAGTCGGTGCTGCCGGCGTGCGGACCAAACCGGCGCAACGCTGGCTGTTGCTCGGCGTGGCAGTGGATCTGTGCATCCTCGGCTACTTCAAGTACGCCAACTTCGGTGTCGACAGCATCAACGCGATGATGACCTCGGTCGGTCTGTCGCCGTTCATCCTGACCCACGTGCTATTGCCGATCGGGATCTCGTTCTACATTTTCGAGTCGATCAGCTACATCATCGACGTGTATCGCGGTGACACCCCGGCGACGCGCAACCTGATCGACTTCGCGGCCTTCGTGGCGATCTTCCCGCACCTGATTGCCGGCCCGGTTCTGCGTTTCCGCGACCTCGCCGACCAGTTCAACAACCGCACGCACACCCTCGACAAATTCTCCGAGGGCTGCACACGGTTCATGCAGGGTTTCATCAAGAAGGTCTTCATCGCCGACACCCTCGCCGTCGTGGCCGACCATTGCTTCGCCCTGCAAAACCCGACTACGGGTGATGCCTGGCTCGGCGCACTGGCCTACACCGCGCAGCTGTATTTCGACTTCTCCGGTTACAGCGACATGGCCATCGGCCTGGGCTTGATGATGGGTTTCCGCTTCATGGAAAACTTCAAACAGCCGTACATCAGCCAGTCGATCACCGAGTTCTGGCGCCGCTGGCACATCAGCCTGTCTACCTGGCTGCGTGACTACCTGTACATCACCCTCGGCGGTAACCGTAAAGGCACGCTGATGACCTATCGCAACCTGTTCCTGACCATGCTCCTCGGTGGTCTGTGGCACGGCGCGAACATCACTTACATTGTCTGGGGTGCGTGGCACGGCATGTGGCTGGCGATTGAAAAAGCGCTGGGTCTGAACACCTCGCCGCGCAGCCTCAACCCGATCCGCTGGGCGCTGACCTTCCTGCTGGTGGTCATGGGCTGGGTGATCTTCCGTGCCGAGAACCTGCACGTTGCCGGGCGCATGTACGGCGCGATGTTCAGCTTCGGTGACTGGTCGCTGTCGGAACTCAATCAGGCCAGCCTCACCGGTCTGCAAGTGGCAACGCTGGTGGTGGCTTACGTGACGCTGGCGTTCTTCGGTCTGCGTGATCTGTACACCAACCAGCCGCCGGTCAAAACCAAGCCAGTGGTCAACGTCGAAACCGACGGCCCGGCCGCTGCAACCCCTGGAATGATCAAGGCAGCCCCCGGCGAAAACCCGGCGAGCATCCACGAGCCTGGCTACACCGTCGGCGTTGACGCCCAGGTGCAACCGGCCTACTGGACGGCGGACTGGTCGCGCTACGCAATGCGCGCAGCGATTCTGCTGCTGTTCATCGCCTCGATTCTCAAACTCTCGGCGCAAAGCTTCTCGCCGTTCCTTTACTTCCAGTTCTGAGGGATCTGACATGACCCGCTCATTACGCATCTTCTACATCGCCCTGTTCCTGGTGACCCTGCTGGTCTTGGGTCTGTGGTCGGTACGCAGCTTCTTCGGCTTCAGCACCAACGCCGACGCCACGGTGCTCAACGGCCGATGGACCAAAGCCGTGGAAACCCACTATGACGAAGAGTTTCCGATCAAGCGCCTGGGCACAAACCTTTGGGCTGCGCTGGATTTCAAACTGTTCAACGAAGGTCGTCCGGGCGTCGTGCTCGGTCGCGATCAGTGGTTGTACAGCGATGAGGAATTCAACCCGATCGTCAACGAAGAGCTGAACCTGCAAGGCAACTACGCGCTGGTCGAAGGCGTACGCCAGACCCTCAAAGAGAAAGGCGTGAAACTGGTGATGGCGATCGTGCCGGCCAAGGTTCGCCTGTACCCGGAACACCTGGGTGAAGTGAAACCGGCGAGCATCCACGCCAACCTCTATGAGGATTTCCACAACCGCGTTGCGGCGGACAAGATCCTCGCCCCTGACCTGCTCAAGCCATTGCAACAGGCCAAGCAGAACGGTCAGCAAGTGTTCCTGCGCACCGACACGCACTGGACGCCTGAGGGCGCCGAGGTTGCGGCCAACACCCTGGCGAAAACCATCACTGACAAGTTCCCGCTCAGCGGCGAGCCGCAGCGCTTTGTCACCACGCCTGCCGAGAAGGTCACGCACAAGGGCGACCTGCGCCTGTTCCTGCCGCTGGACCCGCTGTTCGAAAACCTGATGCCGGCGCAAGAACCGCTGCAAAAGCGCAACACCGTAGCCGCGGGTGATCAGCCTGCCGGTGACGACGCGCTGTTCGCCAACAGCGAAGTACCGGTCGCACTGATCGGTACCAGCTACAGCGCCAACCCCAACTGGAACTTCGTCGGTGCGCTGAAACAAGCGCTGCACAGCGACGTGGTCAATTACGCCGAAGACGGCCACGGCCCGATCCTGCCGATGCTCAGCTACCTCAAAAGCGATGACTTCAAGAACAGCCCGCCACAGGTGCTGATCTGGGAGTTTCCTGAACGATATCTGCCTGTGAACAACGAAATCGGTGACGCCGACCCGCAGTGGGTCGCAGAGCTCAAACAAGCCGGCGCACGCCAACAAAACGTAGCTGCAAACACTAAATCCGAGACGCCCGACCGGGCGCAAAACTGAAAGAGAGGTACACCATGACTTTCACTACTACGCATCAAAGTCTCGTGAAAAGCTTCGCACTGGTTGCTGGCCTCAGCGTGCTTTCCGTACCTGCCTTCGCCGGTGGCGACGCCGCCCTCTACGGCCCGACCGCACCGAAAGGCTCGAGCTTCGTGCGCATCTATAACGCCAGCAACGCTGAAGTCAGCGCCACCGTCGGCAGCACCAACCTGAGCGACGTTGCGCCTCTGGCCAGCAGCGACTTCAGCTTCATGCCGGGCGGCGACTACAGCGCCAAGGTCGGCAGCCAGACCCTGCCGGTAAAACTCGCCGGTGATCACTATTACACCCTGGTCAACAACGCTTCCGGCGCGCCGCAACTGATCGAAGAGCCACCGTTCAAGAACAAGCAGAAATCCCTAGTGCGTGTGCAGAACCTCAGCGACAAGCCGCTGACCCTGAAGACCGCCGACGGCAAGACCGACGTGGTGCCGAACGTGGCGGCCAAGGGCCGTGGCGAACGTGAAATCAACCCGGTGAAAGTCAGCCTGGCGCTGTACGAAGGCGACAAGAAAGTCGGCGACGTGAAGCCGGTTGCCCTGGAGCGCGGTGAAGCAGCAGTGCTGTACGTCACCGGTTCGGGCAGCAGCCTGTCGCCAGTCTGGGTGAAACGCCCGGTGTCGACGCGCTAATCAATTTTCCGAACTGACGCAGCCCCCTGTGGGAGCGAGCCTGCTCGCGAATACGGTCTGACATCCAACATCAATGTCGACTGATACGCCGCTTTCGCGAGCAGGCTCGCTCCCACCCTTGATCGGGTTGTCAGTTCGGGTACGAGACAAAAACAAGAGTGAAACGACACAACGTTCGTGCCTCTAACCAAATCGATTTTATGGAGTAAACAATATGATTCCGGTGATCTTGTCAGGTGGTAGCGGTTCACGTCTTTGGCCGCTTTCGCGCAAGCAATTCCCTAAACAGTTCCTGGCCCTGACCGGCGAACACACCCTGTTCCAGCAAACCCTGGAACGCCTGGTGTTCGAAGGCATGGACACGCCGATCGTGGTCTGCAACAAGGATCACCGTTTTATCGTCAACGAGCAGTTGGCCAACCGCAAGCTGGAATGCCAGCGCATCCTGATGGAACCGTTCGGCCGCAACACTGCGCCGGCCGTGGCCCTGACCGCGATGATGCTGGTCAATGAAGGTCGTGACGAACTGATGTTGGTGCTGCCGGCCGACCATGTTCTCGAAGACCAGAAAGCCCTGCAACGCGCCCTGGCCCTGGCCACCGTCGCCGCCGAAAACGGCGAAATGGTGCTGTTCGGCGTGCCGGCGACCAAACCGGAAACCGGTTACGGCTACATCAAGTCCACCGCTGATTCGCTGCTGCCCGAAGGCGTCAGCCGCGTGTCGCACTTCGTCGAAAAACCGGATGTGAAACGCGCCACCGAATACGTCGAGTCCGGCGGTTACTACTGGAACAGCGGCATGTTCCTGTTCCGCGCCAGCCGCTTCCTCGAAGAGCTGAAAAAGCATGATCCGGACATCTACGACACCTGCCTGCTGACCCTTGAGCGCAGCGAACAGGACGCCGACACCGTCACACTGGACGAAGCCACCTTCGCCTGCTGCCCGGACAACTCCATCGACTATTCCGTGATGGAAAAAACCCAGCGCGCCTGCGTCGTGCCGCTGACTGCCGGCTGGAGCGATGTCGGTTGCTGGTCGTCGTTGTGGGAAGTCAACGAGAAAGACGCCAACGGCAACGTCACCAAAGGCGACGTGGTGATCCAGGACAGCAAGAACTGCATGATCCACGGCAACGGCAAACTGGTGTCGGTGATCGGTCTGGAAAATATTGTGGTGGTCGAAACCAAGGACGCCATGATGATCGCCCACAAGGACAAGGTTCAGGGCGTCAAGCAGATGGTCAACACCCTCAACGAACAGGGCCGCAGCGAAACCCAGAACCACTGTGAGGTCTACCGTCCGTGGGGCTCGTACGACTCGGTGGACATGGGCGGGCGCTTCCAGGTCAAGCACATCTCGGTCAAACCGGGCGCATGCCTGTCGCTGCAGATGCACCACCACCGTGCCGAACACTGGATCGTGGTCAGCGGCACCGCCGAAGTGACCTGCGACGACAACGTGTTCCTGCTCTGCGAAAACCAGTCGACCTACATCCCGATCGCCTCGGTGCATCGCCTGCGCAACCCGGGCAAGATCCCGCTGGAAATCATCGAAGTGCAATCGGGTTCGTATCTGGGTGAAGACGATATCGAACGCTTCGAAGATATCTACGGCCGCTCCACCCCGATCGAACGCGGCGTGTCGGTGAAGACCATCGCGCAGTAAACGATCCGCAAGACAAGAAGCCCTCGCCCAGCCCACTGCGTCCCCTATCCGCAGCGGGTTGGGCGGGGGCTTTTTTAGCCCTGCGAATGTTGTCGGGTCAGTTTGGGCCGGGTGCTCCCCCCCAGCGATTGCTGTCTGCCGGCGTAGGGTGTGGGCGAGATCAGCCCAATGAAATCCTGGGTTCGATTGAGCGTTTGAACGGTACTGAAGGTCTGCATTGACAATTCGGAGACCGCTTCCAGCAGTTCAGTGTCTGAGCCGCCGACCGTCGCCAGCTCGGTCAATATCGCTTGCGTCCTGAACGACACCATGTCGATGTTTGCCGAAATATGTTCGTAGGTGTCACTCAACGTCCCTGCATTCAAGCCTTGCGATGCATGGATGAACTCCCTTCCTGTCCGGATCAGTCCCGGGGTCTGCGATCCCAACGTGTCGGCGACTACCGAGATCACTTTGTCCTCAACCTTGGCGCGCGCCATTTTCACCAGTCGTGATCGACCGTCGGAAGTGCGCGGATCATGTGCTGCCAGTTCCAGTTTCACTGTGGCAAGACCGAGCGATTTTTTCGGCTCGACGCTTTCAACGAAAGCCTTGGGATTCAGTTCGCTGCCCTTGAAATTGATAGGGCGGTTCAACTGATAGGTGTCCACGACCTTGTCGATTGCTGCATCCGCTGCCTTGCCGGCGAGCTTCGTACCCAGTTTCCCTCCAAGCACGGCCGCTCCCGGCCCCAATGCCCCGCCCAATGCAGTGCCGGCCGCGCCGCCCAAGGCTTGCGCCCCCGTGCTGACCGCGCTGCTGATCAGTTGCGTACCGACTCGCCGGGCCAACGCCTGAAACCGATGTCGTGCCTGGGTGTGGTTGAGCAACGAATTTCTGACATCCGCCGCTGCCGAGGTGACCGAGTCCAGCAGTGCCTTCTGCTTTTGCGCGCTGTCAGCCAGCGCTGACGTAGACGTATCGCTCTTCCCGCCGCCATCGCTGTCAACATGCCTCATGGGAGAGTTACCGACCATCTGGTAAAGATTCGGCCCGTCAATAAAGCCTTTCGGGTCAGGGTTGAGCCATCGCTGCAACCAAGGCATGTAATAGCGATAACCGTAGTAATAACACCCGGTCGCATCACGCTCCTTGCCCGAATAGTGGAGGGTTTTGTAGCTGACTTCGGTGTCCTTGCTCCACGCCGTCTCGCCGAACGGGTGGAAGGTTTCCTGGCTGATGACGCGGGCATCCTCACCCAACTCCAGGCTGGTCGAGCCCAAATGATCAGTGAAGGTGTACCGATAGTGGTCGTTGGAACCGGTTGGCGGTGCGCTTTGCCAGTGCAAGACCCGCACGCTGTTGAGCGCCCCCTCGACGGTGATCACTTGCAGTTGTTCTACGTTGCCTGTGTCACTGCGCAACTCCAGTCCAGGCAAATAGCGCACCTGGGCAACGACACCACGGGCATTTGTCTGCAATAAACGCGTCTTGCGCACACGCTGACCGGCGCCGTCGTAACAATAGTGTTCAAGGTCATTGCGTCCGCCGGCACGTTCGACCGGCGTGACCGATTGCAACTGATTGCGCAAATTCCACGTCAGTGATCGCCCGGCCTCGAGTGCTCGCAGATTGCCACGCAGATCAAACGCCGCAGCGATTTCCTCTTCCGTGGGCGGTACATCGGCGCGGTAAGGCAAACAGCGATTGCTGAATCGCGCGGCGCGCAGCTTGCGACCATTACGCGCGCCAACATGCGTCAGCTCCAGCAAATTGCCGGACTCGTCGTAACGATAACTCTGGCGGTAATTGCTCACGGCGCCCGGATCGGCTCGTCCGGGCGTCGCGGGTCCCTGGCTCGCAGCACCCGCCTCCCAGCCAGTTGCCTCGCGCAACTGGTAACGACTGTCGTAGATAAAGAGACTGATCGGATCGATGCGCTGATTGGCGAAATAGCGGATCGGCAGTGCCTTGTCCTCGATGCTCAGCACATTGCCCGTCAGGTCATAGTCGTAGATCAGATGCTGCAAGATTTCGCCGTCGCTGTTCTCGGCCTGACGCACCTGCAAACGGCCGTCTTCAGCTCGATAGCGCAATGTCGTCAATACGCGGTTTCCCGCCCGTTCCTGCGTGACTTTCCCGTCAGCGTTGTAACGGATATCGCTGACCAGTGTTTGAGGTTCGGACTGATGCTTCAACTGCAGGTAACTGGCCCGCAAACGTCCATCGAGCGTCAACTCGATCCCCTGATGATTATTTCGCGCATCCACCTGTCGGAGTACCTGACCCAGCGGCCCGAAATGCCATTGGCTCGTCGCGCCCTCGCCGGGTTCTAGCAACTTCATGCGTTCATCAATCGGCTCAGGCCAATCAGGGGTCACGAGGTTCTGCATGAAGTGCCGGGTGTTCTCTGTGCATTGGCCGCTGATCGCAAAGTGTTCGAACAACACACTGCCTGCCGGGTCATCGTGGCGGATCAACTGGCCGAGCTGGTTGCGGCTCGGTTCACCAGCACCGGGCTGACCATAAACAAAGCGCTCGACGCACCGTTGCGGCTGCGATTCGCCTTCTTCGAACACGGCCACCGGGCGCAGCAACGAATCGTGCCGGATTTCGCGACGGGTTCCACGACTGTCGCACTCGAGCAGCACTTGCGCGCCGAGACCGTGCAACGCAACCTGCGTACCGGCATCGACGCTGTCCGAGCGCAGCACTTGGCCGTTCAACAGATAAACCATGGCCAGACTGGCCGGCGTCAGAGGATCGCTCATTTGCAGCGCCCACAAACGTGGATCCCACTGGTCGACAGCACGCCCCGCCGCGTCATGAAAGGTGCGGTGCACGAGAGTCTGAGCGGCGCCAGGATACTCGGCGCGCCAGTAGTCGACTGTACGGATCGGCAGCCCACGCGGGTCGCTCACTGAAAGCGTCGGTGTTTTGCTGTGCATGCCCATATTTTTGCTCCGTTGCGTGGGGGTATCTCAGCAGCGACTGGGCATTGATGCCTACTGTCAGAAATTACAGTTCCGACCAATGGCACAATGGCCTGATACGCGAATGTCCATTCCGGCAACCCTTCGGTAGGATGTTGGTTACGAGTTCAAGGAGCGTTCACACATGTTCATCGGCGTTTTGCTGGTCTTCACCTGGCTGATCCTGTTGTTGCGCTATCCGGCCAAGGCCTTGCCCGTCTCGGTGGCAGCCGCCATCGGCCTCGGCCTCGTTGCCATGTGGGTGGTGTGGCTGGACAACCGCGAGATCAAACAACTGGCGCGCCTTGAACTGCGTATCAGCTATGCGCCCGAGCAGTGTCCGGCGGATCGTCCGCTGCAATTGAAGATGAACAACGGCAACAGCGTGCCGCTGACCGAACTGCGCTGGCGCATTGCAGCCTATGCACCGGGCGACACCGTCAATCTGGCCGACAATCAATACAGCGCCCCGCGCTACCGCGGCCCCGGCGAATTGCAGGCTGGCGGCAATTGGGAAGACTGCTTGCCGATGCCACCGCTGCGTCCCGGTTATCGCCCGCAAACCCTGGAGTTTCGCGCCGAGCGATTGCAGGGCAGCTTCTCCGACTGATCCCCTTCCCCACTCTTTTGCACAAGGAATGCGCCATGCCCGTTGCGTTGATTACCGGATGTTCCAGCGGCATCGGCCGCGCCCTCGCCGATGCGTTCAAAACCGCCGGTTATGAAGTCTGGGCCAGTGCGCGCAAGGCTGAAGATGTCGCATTGCTGGCGACAGCCGGGTTCACCGCCGTGCAACTCGACGTCAATGACAACGCGGCGCTGGAACAACTCGGCGAACGTATCAACCAGCAACACGGCGGCCTCGACGTGCTGATAAACAACGCCGGTTACGGCGCCATGGGCCCGCTGCTCGACGGCGGCGTGCCGGCCATGCAGCGCCAGTTCGAAACCAATGTGTTCTCGATTGTCGGCGTCACCCGCGCGCTGTTCCCGGTATTGCGCCGGGCCAAGGGCTTGGTCGTGAACATTGGCAGTGTTTCCGGCGTATTGGTCACACCGTTCGCCGGTGCCTATTGCGCCTCGAAAGCAGCAGTGCATGCCTTGAGCGATGCATTGCGCATGGAACTGGCGCCGTTCGGCATTCGCGTGATGGAAGTCCAGCCCGGCGCGATTCAATCGAGCTTCGCCAAAAATGCCGGGCACGAGGCCGAACAGTTGATCAACGAGCAATCGCCGTGGTTTCCGTTGCGTGAGGGCATTCGCGCGCGGGCCAAGGCCTCGCAGGACAAGCCGACGCCGGCCAGTGAGTTTGCCGCAGCGTTACTGGGGGCGGTGCAGCAGAACAAGCCGCCACGGCTGATCAGGATTGGCAATGGCAGTCGGGCGCTGCCATTGTTGGCGGCTTTGTTGCCGAAGGGGTTGCTGGAGTCGGCGTTGATGAAGCGCTTCGGGTTGCGCGGCCAACTCTGACACCGCGTTATCGTTCTTCGCGAGCAGGCTCGCTCCCACAGTGCAACGCGAATCCAGTGTGGGAGCGAGCCTGCTCGCGAATGGCAGCACCTCGGTCTGTCAGTTATCCACAGCGTCCTGCCTTACCACCACCGTACAAGTAATCCCCGCCGCCAGCAGCACGCCCTCCGGCACTTCATCAATGTGAATACGCACTGGCACTCGCTGTGCCAGACGCACCCAGTTGAAGGTCGGGTTGACGTCGGCGATCAGTTCGCGGCTTTCCGGGTTGTCGCGGTCGTAGATGCCGCGTGAAATGCTTTCCACATGCCCCTTCAGGACTTCGCCGCTCATCAACTGCATGTCGGCCTTGTCGCCCACACGCACATGCGGCAGTTTGGTTTCTTCGAAGAAGCCGTAGACCCAAAACGAGTTCATGTCGACCACGGCCATTTTCGCCTCGCCGATGCGCGCGTAGTCGCCGCGATGCACATTGAGGTTGGTCACGTAGCCGTCCACCGCCGCGCGTACTTCGGTGCGTTTGAGGTTGAGTTCGGCGGCTTCCAGTTGCGCCTGCGCGTGTTGGTAGTCAGCCAGCGCGGCGTCGGCGATGTTGCTGGCGTCGTCGCGGTTTTCCTTGGAGATCACCAGGTTGTCCAGATCGGCGCGGCGATGGGCGTTGACCTTGCGCATCTCCCACGTCGACTTGCGTGAAGCGACCAGCGACTGCGCCTGTTTCACTGCGATGCGGTAATGCTCGGGGTCGATCTGCATCAGCAAATCGCCCTTCTTCACCAATTGGTTGTCATGCACCGGCACGTCGATCACTTCACCGGTGACGTCGGCGGCGACGTTGATGATGTCCGCGCGCACCCGACCGTCGCGGGTCCATGGCGTGTTCATGTAATGCACCCACAAAGTCCGGCCGATCCACAGCGCAAGGGCCAGCACCAGCAGGGTCGCGAGCAGGCTGAAAAACTTTTTCATCAGAGCCTTCTTCAGAGATAGAGAGTCAACGGTAAACAGTCAGCGCCATCGCGCCGAACAGGCAGGTAAACAGGCTCAGGCGCAGCAGCGCCGGGTGCCAGAAGAAGCGGTACAGATCGAAGCCCGACAAGAACCGATCCACCGCCCAGGCCAATGCCGCAGCGATGAAAAACATCAGGGTCATGGTCGGCATGTACACACCGTGGAAAGCGATTTCACGAGGCATGGGCAAGTCCTTCAGGCTTGGCGTGTGCGAAAGCGCCAAGCGGTGATTGCGGGTCGAGCAACGAGGTGCGAATGAAGTGCAGATAGCTCTTCACCCGGCGCAGGGCCGAGGTATCGAAGTGCGGCGCGAACGGTTCGTCAGTGGCGGCGACACGGCTGATCGCGTGATCGACTGCCACTAGCGCGCGCTCCAGATTGCTTGAGTTCGGTTGCAGAAAAAGCCGCACCAACGCCCGGCCCATCACACGGATTGCCTGACGCCACGGTTGCGATTCGGCATAGGCCGGGTGCACCGGCAAAATCGCCTGCTCCTTGCGCAATTCAATGATCGCGTGGCCGACTTCCAGCACCACGAACATCCAGCGCAAAAGACTCTTTTGCACCTTCGGCTCACCGGCCGCCAGACCATAAGCCTGATGCAACAAGTCGCGGGTGCGGCTCTCGAAACTCGACGCCAGCCCCTTGAGTTTTCCGCTGATCGCATAGACCACTTGCCCACGCAGATCCTGCTCCAGCCGCCGCCACAACCAGCGACTGTTCGGCGGCAAAATAATCGCGCCCGCCGCCGCACACACCAGCATGCCCATGACCATGGCGATGTAGTCGTTGATGAAGGTGTAGGGGTTGTAGATGGTCAGGTTGTCCGGCACCGAACCGGTGCTGAAGAAGATCAGCAAACCGAGACCGACACCGGCATATTGCGGCCGCGACGTGAGGAAAGAACCCAGTACGATTACCGGCGCGAGCATCACGCACAGCAGCGGAAAACCGTCGATCCACGGGAAGATGAAAAACATCTCGACGAAACCGATCAGCGCACCAAGGAAAGTGCCGCAAGCCATCTGAAAGGCCATGCGTTTCGGGTTCGGCGTGGCAGCGGAAAGGCCCACGGTGGCGGCGGCGATCAGGGTCATTGTCGCGCCACTCGGCCACGCCGTCGCGACCCAATAACTGCCCAGCACGATCAGGATGAACGACGCACGAATCCCCGAAGCGGCCGCCGCCCACCAGTTGGTTTGCGGGGTGAACGGCTCGTCCCAGCGCTCGCGTTCGTGGCGGTGATCGGCCAGGGAGGCGTGGGTCTGCGCGTAACCGTGCAGATCATCGACAAAGCGATAGAGCAACTCATACGCGGTGTGGAAATCCAGTTGCTCGGCGTCACTCGGCTCGCTCTCCTGAAAGGTTGCGCGCAGGCTGCGCACCCGCGCCGGCAAGCCTTCCTTGTAGGTCGCCAGCGCCATCGCCAGCCGCGCGGCATCGGGGCTGGTCAGTGCCCGGCCGCTGAAACCGTCGAGCACTTCGGCCAGATCCTGCAAGCCCGGTCTGATCGCCGCCACAACGTGTTCTTCATCATTGCCGCGCAGGCGTTCGAGCAACTGATGCAAGGCATTGAAGCGCGTGGTGATGCCCATGAACTCGCTGTTCAAACGGCTCAGGCGACCATTGCGCCGACGCATGTGCGGGTCTTCGAACACGGTCACGCTGCGCAGCCCTTCCAGCCCCACAGCCTCGGCGATGAAACGCACGTTGCTCGCTTCAAAGGATTCGGTTTTGCTGCGTCCGCGCAAGCCATCGGTGACGAACAAAGCGAACACCCCGAAGCGCTGGTACAAGGCGTTGCGCATCGCCGCGCTGGCGGTTTGCGGCAGGATCGCGGCGCTGACCACCGTGGCGCAGAGAATCCCCAGCGAGATCTCCAGCACCCGCCACACCGCGGCCATGAACGCACCGTCCGGGTGCGCCAGCGCGGGCAAACCGACCATCGCGGCGGTGTAGCCGGCCAGGACAAAACCATAGGCGCGGAAGTTACGGCAACGCGCCGCACCGGCCGAGCAGATACCGACCCAGATCGCCAGCGAGCCGAGGAACAGTTCAGTGTTTTGCGCGAACAGCGCAATCAGCGTGACCATCATCGCTGACCCCGCCAGGGTGCCGAGGAAGCGATAGAAACTCTTGGCGAACACCTGACCGCTTTGCGGCTGCATGACGATGAACACGGTGATCATCGCCGTGCGCGGTTGCGGCAATTCCAGACGCATCGCCAGCCACAGGGTGAGGAACGCGGCGAGCAACACCTTGAAGATGTAGACCCAGGTCACGCCATCACTGCGCGCCCAGTCAAAGAAACCGCGGCGCCATTCCAGGGAGTAGAGCCAGCGCAGTGGTGCGGGCAAGGGAGTCATTAAATCTTGCTCAATGAATGAAGAAAAAATCTGTGAATCACACAATTCCTGTGGCGAGGGGATTTATCCCCGATGGGCTGCAAAGCGGCCCCAAGAAAAGCGAATGCGGTGTGCCAGGCAGAACCGGTTTGCAGGTGTTGGGGCTGCTCCGCAGCCCATCGGGGATAAATCCCCTCGCCACAGGAGTTCACCATCCTCGGGTTCAGGTTCACCGCAGGAGAGCCGGGGTTTTCGGGGCTTGGGTTTGTTCGGCAGTTGGCACATCGTTGCCGGCACCAAGTCCACCACCCAGCGCTGTCACCAACTGCGCATGCGCCGTCAACCGCGCCGCCTGCACCTGCTGCTGCACTTGCTGCTGCTTGAACAACAACGTCTGCGCATTGAGCACGTTGAGGTAATCGGTGAGGCCGCGTTGATAGGCGATCATCGCGATGTCGTAGGTCTTCTGCGCCGTGGCCACGGACTCGGCGGCGAAGCCTTGCTGCTTGTCCATCGACTCGCGGCGGATCAACTGGTCGGAGATGTTCTTCAGCGCATTGACCAGCGTCTGATTGTAATGCGCCACGGCAATGTCATAACCGGCCGACGCTTCACCCAACTCGGCACGCAAGCGCCCGCCGTCGAAGATCGGCAACGAGATCGCCGGGCCCACGTTGTAGGTGAGTTTCTTGCCGGTCAAAAACTCCAGCGCACCGCCGCCGGTGGCCATGTAGCCGAGGCTGCCGACCAGATCAACGTTGGGATAGAAACCGGCATGCGCCACCTCGATCCCGCGCGCCTGCGCCGCCACTTGCCAGCGGCTGGCGACGATGTCCGGACGCTGACCGAGCAGTTCAGCGGGCAGTGCCGACGGCAACTTCAGCGCCGCGCCAAGCGACAGCGTCGGACGCTGCAACTGCGCGCCTGCACCCGGACCTTTACCGGCCAGTGCGGCGAGTTGGTTGCGGCTCAGGGCGATCTCTTCGTCCAGCGCATCGAGTTGCCGATGAGTTTCCGGCAACGGCGTTTCAGCCTGGCTGACTTCAAAGTGCGTGCCGATCCCGCCGTCCAGACGCTTCTGCGCCAGCTCAAGAATCTGCTGTTGCTGTTTGAGCGTCGCGGCGACGATGTCGCGCTGGGCGTAATGCAGCGACAGCTCGATGTAGGCGCGCACGATGTTGTTCTGCAATTCCAACTGCGCCTGCCGCGCTTCGGCAGCGCTCATGTGCGCCAGATCCACCGCCCGCTCGCTGGCATTACTTTCGCGGCCCCAGAGGTCGAGGGCGTAGCTGAAACCCAGCGCCGCGTTGTTGTCCCAGGTGGTGGTGTTGGCCAACTCGCCCGGGCCGTAGAACTGATCGGTCGGCCAGTTGTGGCGCTTGAGGGTCGACTCGCCATTGATCTGCAACGACTCGGCCGCTTCAGCGACACCGGCCAGGGCTTTGGCCTGACGCACTCGCGCGGCGGCCATGGCCATGCTCGGGCTGCCTTGTACGGCGAGGTCGATCCAGCGGTTCAATTGCGGGTCGCCGTAGGCTTGCCACCATTGTGCGGTGGGCCAGTTGGCGTCACGGGCAGCGTGGGCGATGGCATCGTCGGTGGCCAAATCATTGGCCTCCAGCGCGTTGCCCTGCGGAGCAATACCTTCGGTTGAAATGCAGCCGCCAAGAGCCAGGGAAAAAGCCAGAACACTGAGCGGCAAAAGCGCTCTGTTGATGCGACGCGGCACAGCTGCGAATTCCTGAAAGAAGGGATATGGCGAGGAGTGGTGTGGAGCGGCGCAATTCTAGGGGGCGCCCTGAACGGCGATAAGCTGGGAATCCTGTGAATCTTTGTTACCGTTAACGAGATAATCCCTTGGTCGGGGGTCTCACCCCCTGAAACTTCGTGTCACAATTTGCCATCTCCCTTGAGAGCACCCCATGGACACTTTGCAAAACATGCGCGCCTTCAGTTGCGTGGCCGAAGCCGGCAGCTTCACCGCCGCCGCCGTGCAGCTCGACACCACCACCGCCAACGTCTCGCGCGCGGTCTCCAACCTGGAAGCCCACCTGCAAACCCGACTGCTTAACCGCACGACTCGACGCATTGCCCTGACCGAAGCCGGCAAGCGCTACCTGCTGCGCTGCGAGCAGATCCTGGCCTACGTCGAAGAAGCCGAAGCCGAGGCCAGCGAAGCCCACGCCCGCCCGGCCGGGCAGTTGAAAGTGCACACCATGACCGGCATCGGCCAGCACTTCGTCATCGACGCCATCGCCCGCTATCGCAAGACCCACCCCGACGTCACCTTCGACCTGACCATGGCCAACCGCGTGCCGGACCTGCTCGATGAAGGCTACGACGTCTCCATCGTGCTGGCCCGCGAACTGCCGGACTCCGGTTTCGTCTCGCAACGCCTGGGCATCACCTACAGCATCGTCTGCGCCTCACCGGCCTACGTGAAAGCCAACGGCTGCGCGCAAAAGCCCAGCGACCTGCTCAACCACGCCTGCCTGCGCCTCGTCAGCCCGGTGATCCCGCTGGAAAAATGGGCCTTCGACGGCCCTGAAGGCCAGGAAATGGTCACCATCAACAGCTCGCCGTTTTTGGTGAACTCCGCCGACGCCATGAAAACCGCGATCACCAGCGGCATGGGCGTTGGCGTGTTGCCGGTGTACGCGGCAATCGAAGGGCTGCGCAATGGCACGCTGGTACGGGTGATGCCCAACTACCGCTCGCAGGAACTGAACCTGTACGCGATCTACCCATCGCGGCAATACCTTGATGCAAAGATCAAGACGTGGGTCGAATACCTGCGCGGCTCACTGCCGGAAATCCTCGCGGCACACCAGGCAGAACTGGCCGCCTACGAACTCAGCGGCAGCCTCGCCGGAGCACGCGTCGCCAACTGATTTTCAACACACCGTGAAACCTGTAGGAGCTGCCGCGGGCTGCGATCTTTTGATGTTGATGTTTAAAAATCAAAAGATCGCAGCCTACGGCAGCTCCTACATTTCGGGCTTTTCGCGGAAGTTTCCGACGTGTTTTGCAGGTTGTTCGTCGGAAGTGCGGTGGATAGGCTTTGGGTGTCGCTGACGAATCAGCGACCGGGTCTGGAAAACCCGATTTCAACTACCAAAGCTCATGGCATACTGCGGCGCTTTTTCTGCTCGCAATGTTATGGCGGCTGTGCGCGGGAGGCCCTTGGGCCTGCCGGTTTTGGTGAGTTGGGCCGGTTTTTCCAGTCCGCGCACGGCTGCCACCCTTACGTCTGGAAAACGAAAAGTGGCGGCTTCAAGTCAACTTGCCATGAGTATGTTCCCCATGAAAAAGCCAACACCAAACCCACCAGAAGCCGACAACACCTCCCCCTACGAATCTTCCGGCTCGAAGAAATTCCACGAAGCCGCCGAGCGAGCGCTCGACCACTACCTCAAACCCAACGCCCTGACCCTGCGCTTCCACAAACCCAGCACCATGTTTCAGGTCGCGCCGGGCCAAGACAACGAAAGCCTCCTCGTCCACGCCTGCGAATCACTGGCCCAAGCCAACATCATGAGCAGCGACATCGCCGCCTACGTCGACCTCCCCGAACGGCGTGTAATTCTCGCGATCCAGCAAATCATCATGCTCGCGGAACTGGCCGTGAATCGCGTACTGGATAACCACGAAATCCCCCAATCCCCGCCACACAGCTAACCCCCCTGTGGGAGCGAGCCTGCTCGCGAAGGCGTCAGCCCATTCATCATTTTTGGTGCCTGACATACCGCTTTCGCGAGCAGGCTCACTCCTACAATTGGATCGTATGCAGTCGGAAGGTGATTGGTCGGCTCGTAGGCCGCCATCGCTGGCAAGCCAGCTCCCACAGGGATGGAGTACAACGCATTTTCAACACACCGCAAAACCTGGAGCTGCCGCAGGCTGCGATCTTTTGATGTTGATGTTTAAAAATCAAAAGATCGCAGCCTACGGCAGCTCCTACATTTCGGGCTTTTCGCGGAAGTTTCCGACGTGTTTTGCAGGTTGTCCGTCGGAAGTGCGGTGGATAGGCTTTGGGTGTCGCTGACGAATCAGCGACCGGACTTGGTCGTCCGGGTTTAGAATGGCGCACTTTTCAAGTTTGCTTAATGGCGAGCTGTGCGTGGGAGGGCTTCGGCCCTGCCGGGTTTCCATTCCCTGGTCGACCAACCTGCGTACGGTTCGCCACCCTTCTGCTTGGTCGCAGCGTCTGGCGAACTTCACATCCCGAATGGAGTTTCATGATGAAAAAGCCAACACCAAATCCGCCCGAAGCGGATAACACCTCCCCCTACGAATCTTCCGGCTCGAAGAAATTCCACGAAGCCGCCGAGCGAGCGCTCGACCACTACTTCAAACCCAACGAGTTGACCCTGCGCTTCCACAAACCCAGCACCATGTTCCAGGTCGCGCCGGGCCAAGACAACGAAAGCCTCCTCGTCCACGCCTGCGAATCACTGGCGCAAGCCAGCCTCATGTCCAGCGACATCGCCGCCTACGTCGACCTCCCGCAGCGACGTACGATTCTGGCGATCCAGCAAATCATCATGCTCGCGGAACTGGCGGTCAACCGGGTGCTGGATCAAGTCGAAGTGACGCAACCTGCGCCACACAGCTGACCCAGTGGAGCGGGCTTGCTCCCACAGTTTTGATTGAGTGCATTCATCCAGAAAATGGTTGGCTGTAAGGCCGTCATCGCTGGCAAGCCAGCTCCCACAGGGATGGAGTACAACGCATTTTCAACACACCGTAAAACCCGTAGAAGCCGCCGCAGGCTGTGATCTTTTGATGTTGACGTTTAAAAATCAACAGATCGCAGCCTATGGCAGTTCCACAAGCGTGATTTCGCGGATATTTCCGACGTGTTTTTGCAGGTTGTTCGTCGGAAGTGCGGTGGATAAGTTTCCGCTGAAGCCGCCGGCAAACCCCATGCTTAATAGCCAATTAATATAACTAACCTGTCAGGTTTGACAGTATCCCTTCAACTTTTTTAAGTGAACAATCAGTGCCGTATCACTTCACCCACGTTTTCAGGCAAATCATGCCACTTCACGACAGGTGCATAGAAATGACCACGACCACTCAAGATAAAGAAAGATCCTATCCGGGTTCTATCAAGGGAACAGTTACACCTCGTCCCAACGAAAAGGTTGATCTGCCGATCAGAATATTCACGCTAATGGATGGACGCGTAGGCGTCGATGGTTTCCGCCTTGCCGCAGGTCGTAATGCAAAGGCGGTATTCCTGGAGTTCCCTGGGAACATCAGCAATGGCAAGCACGATTTCACCAAGGATGGTCCGATCACAAGAATTTCTTACACTGAAGGCCCCTTTCATGACTCGCCATCCTTTGAAGGAGTCAAAAATGGCAAGGGGTATGTAGAGATCAAATTTAATCGTCAAGAGGGAACATTATTTGCAAAAATAGTGAATGTAGACCTCAAAGAAAAACACGGCGACATCGAACTCAAACTTAATGTCACCATTGAAGCTAAAGATCTCTTGGATCAAGACTAATTAAAACCTGACCATCACTTGATATTTTGCGAACGCCTGCGCATCAACGGGGGGGCACGCGGTAATGCGCGCCCCTTCTACAACACCAGAGAGAATGTTAGCTTGCTTGGCAATCCCGAATCGCCGAGAGCCCAAGCCCAATGAAAAAAACTGTCCTGGCCTTCAGCCGCATCACCCCCCCAATGATCGAACGCCTGCAACAAGAGTTCGACGTCATCGTCCCCAACCCAAAAAACGGCGACATCAACGCTCAATTCAACGAAGCCCTGCCCCACGCCCACGGCCTCATCGGCGTCGGCCGCAAACTCGGCAAAGCCCAACTCGAAACCGCCGCCAAACTGGAAGTGGTCTCCAGCGTCTCCGTCGGCTACGACAACTACGACCTCGACTACTTCAATGAACGCGGGATCATGCTCACCAACACCCCGGATGTGCTCACCGAAAGCACCGCCGACCTCGCCTTCACCCTTATCATGAGCAGCGCCCGCCGCGTCGCCGAACTCGACACCTGGACCAAGGCCGGCCAATGGCAAGCCAGCGTCGGCGCCCCACTGTTCGGCTGTGACGTGCACGGCAAAACCCTCGGCATCGTCGGTATGGGCAACATCGGCGCCGCCGTCGCCCGCCGCGGCCGGTTCGGCTTCAACATGCCGATCATCTACAGCGGCAACAGCCGCAAGAGCGACCTCGAACAAGAACTCGGCGCGCAATTTCGCAGCCTCGACCAACTGCTCGCCGAAGCCGATTTCGTTTGCCTCGTGGTGCCCCTCAGCGACAAGACCCGCCACCTCATCAGCCATCGCGAACTGGCCCTGATGAAACCGAGCGCGATTCTGGTCAACATCTCCCGCGGCCCGGTGGTCGATGAACCCGCGCTGATCGAAGCACTGCAAAACAATCAGATTCGCGGTGCCGGCCTGGACGTCTACGAGAAAGAACCGCTGGCCGAGTCGCCACTGTTCCAACTGAAAAACGCTGTGACCTTGCCGCATATCGGTTCCGCCACCCATGAAACCCGCGAAGCCATGGCCAATCGCGCGCTCGCCAACCTGCGCAGCGCGCTGCTCGGCGAACGCCCGCAGGATTTGGTCAACCCGCAAGTCTGGCGCGGATAAAAAAATACGGGCAAGTGCAACATCGCACTTGCCCGTTAGTTATCGCCATACACAACTTGAAATTGAACAACAAACCAAATTAAACAACAGCGTTATAAGCTCCTCCCGGCTGTCGAATGATCGGCAAGCGCTATGGAGAGCCAAAACCTTGAACGCCCAGACAACCGACAAACTTATCCGCTACAGCAAAGTTATATTGATGGCTTACATCAGTTTCTTTGGTCTGCTGGTGATGATCCACAATTTCACCGACTATGATTCAAACTACACTTACGTGGCCCATATCCTAAGCATGGACACCACCACTGCCAGTGAAACCATAAAGTACCGAGCCATCGAATCGCCGATGATTCATCACCGGATCTACTGGTTCATCATCACACTGGAAGTCACGTATACGGTGTTGTGCCTGATAGGCACCTATCAGCTCTATCGCAACATCAACGCCTCCGCCGAAATATTCCACGAGGCAAAAAAGTTCTCGATCATGGGCATACTGGCGGCAATATTCATTTATTACGTTTGCCTGCAAACCGTGGGGGTGGAATGGTTTGATATGGACACTTCTCAATCATGGAATGCCAAGGACTGGGCACGCCACATCGTTGATTTTATATTCCCGGTAATGATTTACATCACATTGAAAGTCGAGCGCTGAAGTTCAGCGCTCGTTTATTTCAAGCCAACTTCCCCTGCACCGGCGGCACCACCGCTTTCGGTTTACGAAACACCAGCACGTTACCCAGCATCACCAATACCAGACCGACCAGCGCCGGAGCTGTCCACTGGTAACCCTCGGCAAACGCCGAGACGTTCAGCGCCACCACCGGGAACAGCACCGTGCAGTAAGCCGCACGTTCCGGCCCCATGCGCCCGACCAGCGTCAGGTACGCGGTGAAACCGATCACCGAGCCCGGAATCACCAGATACAGCAACGCACCGACGTAACGCGGCGACCAGTCCATGTCGAACGAAATGCCTTTGACCAGGCACCACACCGTCAGCATTGCCGCGCCATAAGCCATGCCCCAGGCATTGGTGGTCAGCGGCTTGAGACCGGCCTTCTGTTGCAGGCTCGACAGCATGTTGCCCGCCGAAAAACACAAGGTGCCGCACAGGGCCAAGCCAAGGCCAAGCAAGGTTTGCGGGCTGGCCTGATGACCGGCCAGCTCCGGCCAAAACAACATGCCCAGACCGAACAAGCCCAGCGCCCCACCCATCAGCACATTGCGGGCAATTCGCTGGCCGAAGAACACCCGCGCATTGAGCGCGTTCCACAAGGTTGCGGTGGAGAACACCACCGCCACCAGACCGCTGGGAATCCACTGACTGGCGGTGAGAAAGCACATGAAGTTGACGCAAAAAAGGCACAAGCCCTGAGCCACGCAGATCAAATGGCCGCGCCGGTTCATCGGTTGCAAGCGACGGCTGAGCAACAGCAAAACGAACAGCACCAACGCCGCGAGGCCGAAGCGATAGACGATCGACACCGGAATCGCCACCACGCCCAGTTGCCATTTCAGGGCAATCCAGGTGGTGCCCCAGATCAGCACGGTCAACAGATACAACGACAGATTCATGACGAACACTCCTTGATAGGCCTTGAGTGTCTGCTTCGGCAGGCGGCAAGCGCTTGCATAAACTTGCGCTTTTGTCGCCCGGCAGGCTGGCAGCGCCGGGGCTACGGAGTAGGATGCAAGGCGTTGAAGAGAACTGATCATGGCCGCCATCGATACGCTGCAAGTCTTTCAAGCACTTAACCGCTCGCCGAACGCACGCCTTGTGCACAGCGCCGAGCTCGGTGACGGCTTGTCTGCGGCTCTGTGGACCAATCATCACGATGCGCAGGAATACGAAGCGCCGAGCCATCACACCCTGTCCTGCTACATCGCTGGCGGGACCGGTACGTTTCGTCGCGGTCAGCCGGGCCAAAAGGGCGGGCCGGACAAGCTGTGCATCCTGCCGGCCGATCACGAATCGGGTTGGGTGATCAATGGCGATATTCGCCTGGCGCATCTGTATTTCAGCGCCGAACAGTTTGCCCTCGGTTGCGTCACGCTGCTCGATCGCGAGCCGCGAGAGATGCAGTTGCGTGAGCAGACCTTTCTCGAAGACCCGCAACAGGCACAACGCTTTCGGCAGCTGCTGACGCTGAATTGGGACGAACCCGCCGAGCGTTTGCTGACCAGCAGCCTTGCCCATGAATTGATCAGCCATACCCTGCTCAGTCAGGTCGGTGCCCGGCAGGGTTTACGTTTGAAAGGCGGACTGGCGCCGCACCAGCGCAGGCAAT
Source organism: Pseudomonas sp. NPDC087639 (assembly GCF_044743385.1). Classification (NCBI taxonomy): domain Bacteria; kingdom Pseudomonadati; phylum Pseudomonadota; class Gammaproteobacteria; order Pseudomonadales; family Pseudomonadaceae; genus Pseudomonas; species Pseudomonas sp. NPDC087639. The sequence goes on from NZ_JBIUWI010000022.1 coordinate 25,184, forward strand.
TGGTGGAATTCATCGACGCACAGTTGGCCGAGCCGATCAGCCTCGGGCAATTGGCCGGGTTGTGTGCGTTGTCGGAATACCACTTTGCGCGGATGTTTCGCGTGAGCTTCGGCCTGCCGCCGCATCAGTATGTGCTGGCACGACGTTTGAGCCGGGCGCGGGAGTTGTTGCGCGCAACCGCGTTGCCGCTGGGGGAGATTGCGCTGGCGTGCGGGTTTGCCAGTGCGAGTCATTTTACTAATCGGTTCAAGCAGGTGTTGGGTGGAACGCCCGGCGAGTATCGGCAGGCGTTCTTGCGTTAGGCCTGAAATCTTAAGTGCCTTTCAGGGCCTCTTCGCGAGCAGGCTCGCTCCCACATTTGGAATGCAATTCCCTGTGGGAGCGAGCCTGCTCGCGATGAACGATGACGCGGTTGCGGATCAGAACTCCAAAGTGCTGGAAAGCGAAACCTGCCGCGAATCCCCCATCGACACAAAGAACCGACTCGCCGCCGAGGTGTAATACGTGCGATCAAAAAGGTTCTTCACGTTGAGCTGAAACTTGACCTTCTGCCCTTCGACTTTGGTGTCGTAAGTAGCGAAGGCATCGGCCACGGTGTAGCTCGGCAGGTCAAAATCATTCACCGCGTTACCTGCTCGCTCACCGACATAGCGTGCTCCGGCACCGATGCGCAGTTGATCGCCGCCGATCACGCTGCCGAAGTCATACACCGCCGACAATGAGCCGCTGTTCTTCGCCACGTTTTGCAGGCGTTTGCCCTTGTACGTTGGGTCTTCGGTGACTTCGGCATCGGTATAGGCGTAGCTGCCGATCATGCTCCAGCGGTCGCTCAACTGACCGGTCATGTCCACTTCCAGACCGCGCGAACGCACTTCACCGGCGGCGCTGTAAATCGTCGTCGGGCCTTCGGAGTTGGCCACCAGCACGTTGCGTTTTTTGATGTCGAACAGTGCGACGTTACCGGTGATGCGCCCCGGCATATCCAGCCGTGCACCCAGCTCCCACGACTTGGCTTCTTCCGGCGCAATACTCCCGTCGAGCACGGTGCTGCTGCCGCTCAGCGGGGCAATGGTCGAGTTGGGCTTGAACGATTCGGTGTAGCTGCCATAGAACGACAGCTCGTCGGTGTAGCGATACACCAGACCTGCGCGCGGCACCCATTTCTGCCCGTTGCTGTCGGTGTTGGCCTTGAACGGCACGCCTTTGCCGGCGTACTGGTCGTACTCCTGAAAGCGCCCGCCGGCGACCAGAATCCACTGGTCGTTGAGGTGGATCGAGTCCTGCAAAAATACCGAATCGCTGCGCAGCAAATCGGTCTGGGCACTGTCTGCCGGGCTGACCGTGGTGCCCTCCACTTCGCGGCCGTACACAGGGTTGGTGTAGCTGAAGGTCGTCAGGCTTTTTTGGCGGATCAGGTCGGCGCGGTAGATCTTGCGGTACTCGTCGTCGACGCCGAACACCAGGTCATGCTGCATGCCCAACACGTTGACTTTGCCTTCGAGGCTGGCGGTGGTGAAACGGTCGGTGCTGATCGCGCCGTGGGTGCCGTCCATGCTGCGGGTCAGCGTGCCTTTATTGGTGTCGATGGCCGTGATGCGTACCTGGCTGGCGTCGTAGGTTTCGCGGTTCCAGCTGTAGCCGAAGTGGGCTTTCCAGTCATCGTTGAGTTCGTGATCGGCCTCGAAGTGATACAAATCCGAACGCCCTTCCATGTCGTTGAACGGCTCGTCGAGACGCTCCTTGCGTGAGATGTTCAGCGGATGGTTGGTGCGCGGATCGATCACCGTGCCGCGATCGAACGGCGTGAGGAATTCGCGATGCTCGTAGCCGAACGACAGCTTCGTGCGCTCGCCGAACCAAGCCAGCGAAGGGGCGATCAGGGTTTCGCGATGGGTGCCGTAGTTGCGCCAGTAATCCTCGTCTTCGTGATCCAGTACCAAGCGATAAGCGAACCCGGATTCACCCAGCGCACCGGTGCTGTCGAAGGTGCCGCCACTGCCGTTCTTGCCTTCGCCATAGGTCGAGCCGCGCAGGGTCAGCGCGTTGTATTGCTCAAGTTCGGGCTTCTTGCTGACGAGGTTGACCACCCCGCCCGGGTCCTGAATTCCATAGAGCAAAGACGCCGGGCCTTTGAGCACTTCGACGCGATCAACCGTGGCGTTCATGCCTCGGCCCTGCACGATCGGCATGCCGTCGCGCATGATCGAGCCGTTGCGGTTATCGCCGAAGCCGCGGGTCATCACCGAATCCTGCGTGCTGCCCAAGGTGTTGCCCTGGGTGATGCCACTGACGTTGGCCAGCGCGTCATCAAGGTTGCGCGGCGCCTGATCGCGGATCACTTGTGCGGGAATGACATTGACGGTCTGCGGGATTTCCTGAAGCGAGGCCGATGAGCGCATCACCGAGCTGGTTTGCGGCGGCTGGTAACTCATGGACTCGTCACGCATCGAGGTGATGGTGGTCGCGCCAAGATTCAGCGCACCGGCAGTGGGTTGTGGCTCCAGCGCCAGCGTGTGGCTGTCGGTACGGCGGAAGCTCAGGCCGGAACCTGTGAGCAGACGTTGCAGCGCTTGCTCGGCACTCATCTGACCGTTGACCGCCGGCGCGGTGAGGCCGTACGGCGCTTCATCGGTGTAGACCACACTTTGCCCGGTGACGCGGCTGAAGTCGCTCAGGGCCTGGGGCAGCGGTTTGGTGGCCAGGGAGAAACTGAACTGCTTTTGCGCCTGGCTGCTGACGGATTCAGCGGCGAGCGCCACGCTCATCGGCAGCAACGCCAATGCGGAAAAACTCAGCGCTTGAGCGCCCAACCACTGTTTGACCGAACCCGATTTTGCCTTGGACTTCATTACTCAATGACCTGTGTAGAACCGCAACGGATGCGAATGACTCGCAGTTTCAGTCACTACACGGATGGGGCTCGGGTTTACCTCACCACAATTTTGAAAATATTTTTCAGGAGATGTGTTGTCTGGTCTGGCGCCTTCGCGAAGAGGCCGTTTACCTCACTGCAAAATGATCAGATGCCCCAGTACTTGGTGCTGCTCAAACCCCATCACCCCTTGCAGCGAACTCAACACCGCATGCGGATCCTTGCTCGGAAAACTGCCGCTGACCTTGCGCGCCGCCAACTCATCGTTGAGCAACACAATCCGCCCGGGGTAATACCGGCGCAGATCCGCCACCACATCGCCCAGCGTCGACTTGTAGTAAGTCAGCCAACCCTGACGCCAGGCCAGTTGCGCTTCGCTGTCCACCGCGTGCAGTTTTTCCGCCGCGCCATCGCCGTAAGCCACTTGCTGGCCGGCCGTAAGAATCTGCTGCGCTGCACCGCGATCCGCCGTCACACCAACCCGCCCGGACAACACCGTGACCTGCGCGCCATGGTCTTGCAGACGCACTTCAAATTGCGTCCCGAGCACCCGCGCCTGGCCCTTTTCGGCCTCGACTACGAAAGGCTCGCCAGTATGGGTGACACTGAAAAAACCGGCGCCGCGACGCAACTGCACATGACGCTCGCCATGGCTGAAATTCACCGCAATGGCGCTGTCGGCGTCCAGTGTCACCTGCGTTTTATCGGCCAATGTCACGGTGCGGATCTCGCCAGGTGCCGACACATAATCTGCGCCCAGATCATCGATCCAGCGCTGCGGCTGCCAACCCGTGCCAAGACTGATCATCAACAGCAGACACGCGGCCATCGCCAGCGCGCCGGACCAGCGCAAGAGCTGTGGACGACGCGGACGATCCATCGCATTGAGATAACCCTGCAACGCCAAGGCCTCCTCATCGGCCAGGGTCCGCGCCGGCCCTTCGCTCAACTCCCAGACCACTTGCGCCTGTGCGTAAGCCTCAGCGTGGGCCGGGTCGGCGCGCAGCCAGTGGCTGAAGGTGAGTTGATCGCCAGCACTCGGCCGGTCATGCAGCAGGCTCAGCCAGGCAAAAGCGGCCTGTTCCTGAGCGGGCGTCGGGTTGACGCGGTCGATGTGCTTCACGGTGCTTTCCATGGCGTGCGTGGCGCGGGTTCGCGCAGGCTGGCCTTGCAGGCCTCGAGGGCGCGCATCATATGTTTTTCCACGGCGCTTTGGGACAGGCCCATGGCTTTGGCGATTTCCGCGTACTTGCGGCCGTGGATGCGATTGAGCAAAAAGATCTGCCGGGTGCGCTCGGGCAAGGCACGCAAGGCCGCTTCGACATGGCGCAGATCATTGCCGGCTTCGAGCGCGGCTTGCGGCTCGCTGCAGTGGCTGTCCGGTGCGTCGGGTTGCCAGCCTTCGTTGACGCGCACCCGCGTGCTTTCGCTGCGCAGATGGTCGATGGCGATGTTGCCGGCGCAGCGCAACAGGTAGGTGCTGAGCTCCTCGACTTGCACCAAGGGCCGACGCCAGAACCGCAGAAACAAATCCTGCACCAGATCCGCCGCCGTCGCCCGGCACCCGACACGCCGGTTCACCAGCGCTTCCATCTGCGAACGTTGGGACAGGAACACCTGCAGAAAATGCGCACGCGCCCCGCGCGGCTCGTCGTCGCGGGATTCCGGAGGCAGACCGATCAGCACTTCAGCACTGCGCCCATGCCGCGACCGGGCTGGCCAACAGACTGACCCCGGCCAGCGCCAAGGCCAGACGCGGGCGATACGGCAGCAACAGCACCAGCGCCAATGCGCTGAGCATCAGCACGGCAAACCAGTCGACCAGCCCGAAACTCCAGCCATTGGCCGTCACGGCCGCCCAAATCGATAAGCCCAGCAGCAACCAACCCGCCAGCGTCAGGCCGTGACGGCGTCGCGGCGAAGGTTTGTGGCCAAGCAATTCATCGTGGTGCCGAGGCATCGACAGGCACAGCGCCGTGAACCCGGCGTAGCAAAGCAAAAGCGCCAGCAGCATCAGTTTGTCCCTTGCTCAAGCGTGATCGGCCGGTGCGTTTCGCGGGGCGTTTTTTTGACCCTGACCGTGGTGGCGGCACGCTGCATCTTCCACGCGGCCCAGGCCAGGAAAACACCGGTAGCCAGACACGTCAGATCGAAACCGGCGAGTACCCAATCACCCTGCGCCAGCGTTACGCCGAGATTCCACGGCGTGGTCAGTGCATTGATCAGTGGCACCGCGATAAATAGCGCGGCACCCAGCACAAGCTGCTCGATCCACGCCTTGCGCCCGGTACGCAATAACGCATGCACCACGCTCAAACCCCAGGCAATAAAGAACGCATTCACTTCCCAATCTGCGCGTCCAGCCAGATCCACTGGCAGCAGCCGATTGGCGAGGAAGAACACCGCCACCGCCGACACAAGCCCGGCCATGCTGGTGATGTTCAGCACTTCCACCAGCCGCAACTCGAACGGCATCACACCGCTCTTGGCGTGTTTGAGCTGACGCTTGCCGAGCCAGATCACCAGCCCGGTGCCGATCATGGCTGTGCCCGCCAAGCCACAAATGAAGTACAACCAACGCAACACCGGCCCGGCAAAGTGGCCCATGTGCAGACCATAGAAAGCGCCGCCCACCGCCATCGCCGCCGGTTGATCCGGCGTGCTGCTGAGCATCTGCCCAGTGACACCGTTAAAAGTCACTGCGCTGCCAAAATCGTGAACCACACGATCGCCGGCGCGCGACAGCACCACCGAGGCATTTTCATCCCCGGGATTGCTCACCGAGAGCCGCGCGGTGTGGCCACCGACCCATTGCTCGCTGGCCTTGGCCAACAAGGGCGCCATGGGTGCCAGTGGAGCAGCAACATTCGCTCGCTCCGGCGTCTTCGAGGCCGGAAAAACCTCATCGTAAAACTTGCGCGCGTCGCCGCCGTAGGACGCCAGAATGCTTGCCGGCATGACCATCGACATGAAGATCACCAGGCTGCTGTAGGTGATCATCAAGTGAAACGGCAGCACCAAAACGCCCAAGGCGTTATGCCCATCGAGCCACGAACGCTGACCTTTGCGCGGGCGGAAGGTGAAGAAGTCCTTGAAAATTTTCTTGTGGGTGATGATCCCGGTGATGAGCGCGACGAACATCACCATCGCGGCGATCGTCGCCAGCCAGCGGCCCCACGGATAAGGCATTTGCAGCTGGAAGTGGAACCGGTAGAAGAACTCGCCGCCCATGCTTTCGCGGCCCTGCACTTCGGTGCCGGTTTGAGCGTCGAGGGTTCTGGATTCGAAGCGGCCACGCTCGCCGGGTTTCGCCGGGGCTTGTTGCCAGCGAACGGTCAGGCCGGGGTCGCGGGCGTCGGGCAGGTCGATCAGCCACCGCGAGGCGCCCGCCGCGTGTTGTTGCAGATAATCCTGGGCCAGCGTCAGGCTCGCCTCGGCATTGATCGGCCGCGCGGGGATTTCAGGCTGCATCCAGTGACTGGTTTCGTCCTTGAAATAGGCCAGGGTTCCCGTCAGGAAAATCGCGAACAACAACCAGCCGAACACCAGTCCGGCCCAGGTGTGCAACCAGGCCATCGCCTGACGGAAACCCTCTTTCATGCGTAACCCAATCCGCGCGCGGCGCCGGAGACGGTCGCCAGAATCACACTCGGCACCAGCAAACCGACCCACGCCGACCAGGCGGTGCGGCAGGCGAAACACCAAAGCACCGCGACCAGATAGACCAAAAAGGAAATAGTCATGCCGGTCACCACCGCTTCGGCACGGTTCAAGGGCAACCACATCGTCAGCGTGACACTGGCCAGCGCAGCAACCAGATAGCCGCCAAACACCGCCGCCAGCACCCGCGAGGTGACGGCAAGACGATAGGACATGGGGAGCGTGGCGAGTTTGGCTTTCATGTTTCGACCCTGAAACGGAAAACGTCCGGCCGACAAGCCGAACCAACAGGCGAGCAATATTAATGATAAATATTCTCATACGCAAAAGCATCTGATTGCCGGCCAACCTCCGACGCCCCTACAATGCGAACAGTTCTTGTTCTCTAACGTACAAACAGTGCGCCCGGAGTAATACCGTTGCCGTCCGCCCATCCCGTCGAATCGCTCTATCAAGCCCACCACAGCTGGCTGACCGGCTGGTTGCGGCGCAAACTCGGCTGCCCGGACAGCGCGGCGGATCTGGCGCAAGACACGTTCATCAAAGTGCTAACCGCCCGCGAAGCACCGGTGATCATCGAGCCGCGCGCCTTTCTCACCACCCTTGCCAAGCGCGTGCTGTGCAATCACTACCGCCGGCAGGATCTGGAGCGCGCCTACCTCGACACCCTGGCGCAGATGCCAGAACGAGTGGCGCCGTCGGAAGAAGACAAAGCGATCATCCTGCAAACCCTGATGGAGCTGGATCAACTGCTCGACGGTTTGCCACGGCTGGTCAAACGCGCCTTTCTATTGGCGCAAGTCGATGGCCTGACCTATCCGCAGATCGCCGCTGAACTGGGCATTTCTGTGGCCACGGTCAAACGCCATCTGAACAAAGCGGCGATGCGCTGCTATTTCGCTCTGTGAACCGCGCCCCGGATTTCTCCGCACAAGTGGCCGAACAGGCTGTGAGCTGGCTGCTGGAAATGCAGCAAGGCGCGTTCAGCGCGCGCCAGCAACAGGCGTTGCAACAGTGGCTGGACGCGCACAGCGAACACCGCCGCGCCTGGGAGCACATCGCGCGAGTCAACCAGCGCTTGCGCGGCGTGTCCTCGCCGCTGGCGCACGCGGCGTTGAACGGGCCGAAGTCCGGCGGCCGCCGTCAGGCACTGAAACTGTTGCTGATTCTTGGCGCCGGCTCCGCCGTTACCTGGGGCATGCGCGAGCACAATCCGCTGCCGCCGCTGCTCGCCGATTACCGCAGCCCGGTGGGTCAGCGACGCAAAATTGCATTGGGTGCGGGCGACCAGTTGCACCTCAACACGGCCAGTTCAGTGGATTTAGATGGCGGGCAGCGGCTGATTCGTTTGCTGGAAGGCGAAATGCTCCTGAGCGCCTCGCAATCATTCGAGATACGCACCGCGCAGGGTGTACTGAAAAGCCAGGGCGCGCGCCTCAACGTACGTCAGTTTGCCGATCGCACGCACGTCGCGCTGTTCGAAGGTCGAGTCGAACTGACCAGCAACGCACGCGCGCCAATGCTGCTGCCTGGCGCCCGACAACTGAGTTTTACCGCGACCGCTGTCAGTGAACCCAAATCACTGGACGCCAACAGCGGCGCCTGGGTCGACGGCATGCTGGTCGCCGCGCACATGCGCCTCGGTGATTTCCTCGATGAGCTGGGACGCTACCGTCGCGGGCAGCTCAATTGCGACAGGAAGGTCGCCGATCTGCTGATCTCCGGGACTTATCCACTGGACGACAGCGAGCGGATTCTCGACCTGCTGGAAATCAGCTTGCCGGTGAACGTGAAGCGATTTACCCGCTACTGGGTCAGTGTCGAAGCACGGGTTTGAAAATACTTAAAAACAAATGAGCCGTTTTTCAGATCTGGCGTGACAGAGAAGGAAAGCCCCCTTGATTCAACCTTCTCAGGATCATACGACATGCACCCCACCCGCCTCACGCCGCTGGCCCGCAGTCTGCGCAACCTCGTCCTCGGCGCCAGCCTGAGTTTCAGCGCCCTGCCCGTCGCGCTGGCTGCCGATGCCAAGGCTTATCACATTGCGCCGTCGTCGCTGGAAAACGCCCTCAATCAATTTGGCCGCGAAGCCGGGTTGCTGATTTCTTTCGGCTCGCACGTCACCAGTGGCGTGCAAAGCCGCGGCCTGGAAGGCAGTTACACGCCAGAGCAAGGTCTTGACGCATTGCTCGAAGGCACCGGCCTGCAAGCGCGCGCCGAGGGCGATAACGCTTTCAGCCTGCAACCGGCAGGTAACGCAGCGCTGGAGCTGGACACCTCCAAAGTGGTCGGCGACTGGCTCGGTGATGCGCAGCAAATCAACGTCTTCGAACATCCTGGCGCTCGCGACGTGATCCGCCGCGAAGATTTCGAACGCCAGGGCGCCACCCAGGCGCGCGATGTGCTCAACCGCATTCCCGGCGTCAACGCCCCGGAGAACAACGGCACCGGCAGCCATGATATGGCGCTGAACTTCGGCATTCGCGGTCTCAATCCACGTCTCGCCGCACGCTCGACGGTGTTGATGGATGGCATCCCGGTACCCTTTGCTCCTTACGGTCAACCGCAACTGTCGTTCGCGCCGATCAGCATGGGCAACATGGATGCGGTGGACGTGGTGCGCGGCGGTGGCGCGGTGCGTTACGGCCCGCAGAACGTCGGTGGCGTGGTCAACTTCGTGACCCGGGCGATTCCCGACGAGCCGACGGTCAAGGGCGGCTTCCAGACAGAAACCAGTCCGTCGTCGAGCCACGACGGCTTCAAGACCAGCGCCAACCTGCTGGCCGGCGGCACCAACGAGAACGGTCTGGGCGGCGCTTTGTTGTACTCCGGTACTCGCGGCGGCGACTGGCGTGAGCACAGCGATACCGAGATCGACGACCTGATCCTCAAAGGCAAATATCAGCTCGACGAGGCCAACAGCTTCAACGCCATGGCCCAGTATTACGAAGGCAAGGCTGACATGCCCGGAGGCCTGAACGTCGCTGATTACGATGCCGACCCGTATCAATCCACGCGCCCGAAAGACCAGTTCTGGGGCCGGCGCACGATGTTCAATTTCGGCTATCGCTATCAGGAAGATCGCCGCGAATTCACCGCCAACACCTTCTTCACCAAAACCTTGCGCAGCGGTTATCTGGATCAAGGCACCTTCCTCTCGCTGTCGCCACGCGAGTATTGGGTGCGCGGCTTTGAAACGCGTTTCGCCCAGGGCTTCGATCTCGGCCCGACCAGCCATGAAGTCGGCGTCGGCTATCGCTACATCAACGAGGCCGGCCACGAATTGCGCTACCGCACGCCGATTGCCAGCAATCAATACCCGACCACCGACAGCCGCAACGACCGCGATACGCGCGGCGGCACCGAAGCCAATGCGTTCTTCGTCGACGACCGTATCGACATCGGCAAGTGGACGATCACTCCGGGCGTGCGCTACGAAATGATCGAGTCGCAGCAGACCAACAACCTCACCAACGTCAAATACAAGGGCGACTACAACACCGCGCTGCCAGCACTGAACGTGCTTTATCACCTGACTGACAGCTGGAACCTGTACGCCAACACCGAAGGTTCGTTCGGCAGCGTGCAGTACAGCCAGATGCCCAACCGCGTGAGCAGCGGCGAAGTGAAACCGGAGAAGGCGCGTACCTGGGAACTCGGCACCCGTTACGACAACGGCGCGTTGCGCGCAGAGATTGGCGCGTTTCTGATCAACTTCGACAACCAATACGAAAGTAACCAGACCAATGATTCGGTGATCGCCCGTGGCGAAACCCGCCATCAAGGCATCGAGACCAGCGTCAACTATGCGCTGGACGACTTGAGCCCGGCGCTGGCCGGTTTCGATGTCTACGCCTCTTACGCCTACGTCGATGCGACCATCCGCGAAGACGGGCCGAACAAAGGCAATCGCGTGCCGTTCTCTTCGAAACACAAAGGCACGCTTGGCGTCGGTTACACCGAGGGGCTGTGGAAGTTGAATCTGGACAGCAGCTTCCAGAGCGATCAGTTTGCCGACAACGCCAACACCTCAAAAGAAAGCGCCGACGGCAGCACCGGTAAGATCCCGGGCTACATGCTGTTCAGCAGTCGCGCGGGCTATGACTTCGGCCCGCAATTGTCGGATCTGAATGTGGCGGTGGGGGTGAAGAACATCTTCAACACGCAATACTTCACGCGTTCGTTCGATGACAACAACAAGGGTAAATACGTGGGGGAACCGCGGACGGTGTATGTGCAGACTTCTGTGGCGTTTTGACCACCACTGAAAACAAAACGGGCCTGCATCAGCAGGCCCGTTCTCATTGGGTGATTAAATAATCAGCGCATCAACTGTTGATCGCTGCCTGTTCATTCTCGAGAAACTCTTGCTCCAGCAGTGCGTCATTCGCCTTGCTAAATGGCACCACAGCGGCGCGTGGTTTGCCGCGCAATTTGCCAAACAGGTGCTCCAGCGCGTGTTCCAGTTTTTCGGCTGCACCATCGATCGCCTGTTCCAGCGAATCGGCTTTGTGGGTGACGGAAATCGGTTGATGGCCTTTTGGCCGCGCTTCCAGTTGGCAGCGCAAGTCATGGGGACCTGGTTTGTCACCGTTCTCGTCGCTCAGGTGGACTTCGACACGGGTCAGGTCTTCTTCATAACGTTCGAGCGTGCTCTCAATGGTTGTACGTACCCACTCCTCCAGTCGTTGACTACTTTGAATATGGTTATCGCTGTTGACTTGGATTTGCATAGTTCATCCCTTATTTCAGCTAGCTCGCAAGAGGCCTTGAACAGGATTTCGTGACCCCTTGATTACAACAATCGGCCCGACTGCCAAACATTTCAACCCCTGAAAAAAGAAAAATTTTCATTCGCAAAAAAAGCCGGACAACCGGGCAAAGCGCTGGTAAGGTCGGGAGTTGGGTCGCCTCGTCACTCTGCAAAATTCGCTCACAATTGCCCGTCGTTCAGCGGGTGCAAACTGCGAAAAATCCCCGCCTCTTCCACCAGCCAATCGTGCACCGCACGCACGCCCGGATGGCTCAACGCCCCTGGCGCATACAGCAATACATAACGTTTATGATTGGGCACCGACAGCCCGAACGGCACGATCAATGCGCCCCGCTCCAGCTCATCATTGAGCAGCGTGCGCCGGGCAATCGCCACGCCCATGCCGGCGATGGCCGCTTCGATGGTCAGGTGATTGCGATTGAACGTGTGCCCCCGCCGCACGTCGGCGCCTTCGAAGCCAATCGCGTTCAAATAGAATTCCCACTCTGCATATTCATAACTGCCACGCCAGGCGGTGATGTCGTGCAACAACGGGAAATGCACCAGATCCGCCGGGCCATGCAGCGGTGGACGTCCACGTAGCAGGCTCGGCGCGCACACCGGAAAAATCTGCTCGTCGAGCAAGGCTGTGGATAACAGCCCCGGATAGCTGCCGTCGTTCAGGTCGATCGCCAGATCAAAGTCGCCCTCATGTAACGGCACGCTGCTGTCCTCGGCCACCAGCCGCAACTGGATATCCGGAAAACGCTGTTGCAGGCGAGGCAGGCGTGGAGTCAGCCATTTGCTCAGGAATGACGGAATCGAACGCACCCGCAAAATCCCGCTGATCATCCCGGCATCGAGTCGGCGCAGCTCGGCGTCGATGCTGCCGTAAGCTTCGTTGACTGTTATCGCCAGTCGCTGCCCTTGCGCGCTTAATTCCACGCCACGCGCACGGCGATGAAACAGACGGAAACCGAGGCGCTCTTCCAATTGGCGGATTTGCTGACTGACCGCACCCGGCGTGATGTGCAGTTCTTCTGCACAACGGGTGAACGACAGGTGCCGCGCGGCACAGGAAAACACCTGCAGCCAGACGTAGGTCTGGGCATGCAATTGACGACTCATTGTTTAGTCCTGCTAAAGGCTGTCTTAGGAAGTTTCGTTGGTCACGGCAGACCGAGGCAGGCAGTATCGCCGACATTGCGCTTGTCCGACAAAAAATGGCAGCGATTCCTACTCCATTGCTTGTAAGGGTTTAGCATGGCTATCAGTGTTTTCGATCTATTCAAAGTCGGCATCGGTCCGTCCAGTTCCCACACCGTCGGCCCGATGCGCGCCGCTGCAACCTTCGCTCAGGCGCTGACCGATCAACGCTTGTTGAACGACGTAGGTCGTGTGGAAATCCGTTTGTACGGGTCGCTGTCGGCCACTGGCGTCGGCCATGCCACAGACCGCGCCACGGTCATGGGCCTGATGGGAGAATGGCCAGACAGCATCGATCCGTCGACCATCGAGCCACGTATCCAGCAACTGCGCGAAACCGGCCAACTGCCCCTCGCGGGTGGACGCTCGATCGCCTTCAACTGGCAACGCGATCTGCTGTTGCTGGACGAGAACCTGCCCTACCACCCCAACGCCATGTCTCTGACAGCCTTTGGCGAAACCGCCGAACTGTTCACGCAGACGTACTACTCGGTGGGCGGCGGTTTCATTATAGAAGCGGCAGAAGCCGAGTCCGGTGTATCACCGGCCGGTGACGTGGTGTTGCCGTACGACTTTTCCAGCGCCGCCGAACTCCTGTCGCTGTGCAAACAGCACAATTTGCGTGTTTCCGAATTGATGATGGCCAACGAACGCGCCTGGCGCTCCGACGCTGAGATCCGTCAAGGTCTGTTGCACATCTGGTCGGTGATGCGAGAGTGCGTCGAACAAGGCCTGCGCCACGAAGGCATTCTGCCCGGCGGTCTGAATGTCCCGCGCCGTGCAGCGAAATTGCATCGCAGTCTCTTGGAAATCGGCAAGCCGAATGTCATCAGCTCGACGCTGTCGGCAATGGAGTGGGTCAACCTCTTCGCCCTTGCCGTCAACGAAGAAAACGCCGCTGGCGGACGCATGGTGACCGCGCCGACCAACGGTGCCGCCGGGATCATTCCGGCGGTGTTGCACTACTACATGAAATTCAACCCGGATGCGTCTGACGATGACGTCGTCAATTTCTTCCTGGGCGCGGCCGCCGTCGGCATTTTATGCAAGAAAAATGCGTCCATCTCCGGCGCCGAAGTCGGCTGTCAGGGTGAGGTCGGTTCGGCCTGCGCCATGGCTGCTGCCGGCCTGGCCGACGTGCTCGGAGCAACCCCGGAACAACTGGAAAACGCCGCTGAAATCGGCCTGGAACACAACCTCGGCCTGACCTGCGACCCGGTGGGCGGCCTGGTGCAAGTGCCGTGTATCGAGCGCAATGCCATCGCGGCGGTCAAGGCGATCAACGCCACGCAAATGGCTCTGCGCGGCGACGGCAACCACTTCATTTCCCTCGACCGGGTGATCCGCACCATGCGTGATACCGGCGCCGACATGCACGACAAATACAAAGAGACTTCAAGGGGCGGCTTGGCGGTGAACTGGGTGGAATGCTGACCGGCTAATTGCACTGTGAGCGGTCACGCGCCCTGAAACGGGCCACAAATAAACAAGGCGAGCCATGGGCTCGCCTTTTTTATGCCGTATCCATTGTCCGACAAGATTCCCGGCATAGCCCTTGCTACACCTGATCAACACGATAATGGCGATATGGCCACGGAATGGCCGGTGGTCTGGAGGGGCGAACCAACCAGATCACGGCCGGTCAACAACTGCACGTTCAATCAGGCGGTGACGCATCATGGACAACCCTTTTCAGATCATTACCGATGCCTTCGCGCCGGACTATCAGATCAACTTGAGCATTCAGGGCCTGGACGGCAGCATCATGCTGACTCTGTCCAACAGCGGCCGCATCGTGGCCAAACGGATGATCAGCGCCGAACAGCGCAACGACCCCACACGCCTGAAGCGTCTGGTGCAAAGCATTCAGTTCGGCATCGCCATCGAACAGGGCCACAGCGCCATGGCGATCCTCGAAGCCATGACCAGCGGCGACGGGCTGACCCCGCCACCGCCAAAAGTCATCGGCCAGCCCCGGCAAGCCGCCGGACTTTAAAGCTCGCCCTTCTCGACTTCGGGATGCTCACCGGACCCCGTACCAATCTTGCGTTGCGGGTGTTCAATCTTCACCGAAGGGAATTGCGACGAGGCGTAACGCACCACCAGAATCGCGAACGCAAGCAGCAGAATCCCGCCGCACAGATAAATGATGCCCATGTCTGGCGGATTGTGGTGCGAGACGTTGGAGATCAGCAGCCGCGTCAGCGCAGTGATCGCCACGTAGATCAGGAAACGCACCGGCATATGGTTGGTCTTGAAGTAAATCCCGACCATCGCCCCCAATTCCAGATAAATAAACAGCAGCAGAATGTCATCGATCTTGATATGCCCGACTTCGAGCATCCCGAGAAACTCCATCACCGCCGCCCACGCGGTGACCGCACCGATGGCGAACAGCGCCAGGTAGTGGAAGGTCTCGACGAACAGATTGCCCAGAGACTCGGCCAGTTGATGCACGTTTTGCCGCAGTTTCTCGGCCCAGTTGATTTTCACGATGATGTTTCCTTAGCTCGATGCGAGCGGATGATGCGTGTTGGACGTGACGGTTTTTCTTCACGCGCCTGATTTCATGCAGAAACAGGGCCACGCATCATGGCGAGACGCCGCAAAACCCGCGCCGTGGCGTTTGGTCGCACTCTTGGTCTCGCACCCGCCCCTGTGAGAGCGAGCTTGCTCGCGAATGAAGGTGACACGGTCGATCTGACAAACCCAAAATCCGGTCTACATTGAAAAGCCACTACCCAAAGCGCAGGGATTCGCTTATCCTTTTCGCTGTATATAAATACAGTGGTCGCAAAGACAACTAATGTGAAGGCATGTGAGGTGGTGAATGGCCGTCGAAGTGGTATACCGCAGCAGCCGAGATCTGGAGCGCTTGTTCATGGATAAAGCCGAAGCTGACCGTCATGACAAAATGCTCGAACTGGCCGAATACTTGGCCGATGTGCTGCAAAAAGCTGTTCCGTCGCTGACTGAACAGCAAGTGGAAGAAGCCGGGATTTACATGGCGAAGAACCGCGATGTGTTCGCCCGAGCGTTCAAGAGCCAGCCTGATGCATTGTCGGAGCTGATCAATGCGCCGGCTGAGCCGGTCGAAAAAGCCGAGGTCGAGGAATCTGCTGAAGCGCCGGTGAAACCAGCCAAAGCAGCGAAAGCGGCGAAGTAATTTATGCCCGAATTGAATAGGCCCTGAGTCGTACGACTCAGGGCCTTTTTCATGCCTTCGAAACCTACCGATACAAAACCCTTTCCGCCAACTCATCCGCCACCCGCGCTGGCGAGCGTTTTTCCGCCTGCGCATGAGCGAACACTTCGGTCAGCCGTGAACTGATTTTCGACAGGTGCGCGGTAATGGTGGTCAGTTCCTCGCCACGATGTTTCAGCGAGACATAAATCAGGCCACCGGCATTGATCACATAGTCCGGCGCATAAAGAATTCCGCGCCGCTCCAATTGATCAGCCACATCCAGATGTGTCAGCTGATTGTTGGCCGAGCCCGCCACCGCCGAGCAACGTAATTGTGCAACCGAGTGACTGCTCAGCACACCGCCCAGCCCGCACGGAGCGAGTATGTCGCAGGGCGTACTGAGCAACGCATCGTTGGCGATCGGGTGAGCGTTGAGCTGCTCCATCGCCAGTTGCACCTTGCCGTGGTCAATGTCGCTGACCAGCAGTTCGGCCCCGGCGGCATGCAGTTGCTCGGCCAGCGCAAAACCGACATTGCCCAACCCCTGAATGGCGATACGCAAACCTTCAAGATTGTCGCTGCCCAACCGTGCCATGGCGGTTGCACGAATCCCGGCAAACACGCCCATCGCTGCGTGCGGCGCAGGATCGCCCGCCGACGTGGTGCTGGTGACATGCTGGGTCTGCTGGGCTATGCAATCCATGTCCGCCACCGAGGTGCCACTGTCGATAGCGGTGATGTAGCGGCCGTCGAGCTGATCGATGCACCGACCAAAGGCTTCGAACAGTGCGCCACGGTTTTCCACGTGCACCGGTCTTACGATCACCGCAACGCCACCGCCCTGAGGCAATCCGGCCAGCGCGGCTTTGTAGCTCATGCCCTGGGCGAGACGAATAGCGTCTTCGACGGCCGACTCGTCATTGGGATAGGCAAGGTAACGGCACCCGCCCAGGGCCGGCCCCAGACGACTGTTATGAATGGCTATGACCGCCTTCAACCCGGAAACCGGGTCAACGCTCAGGTGCAGCGATTCCAGGCGAGTGCTTTGCATGAGCGCAAACATCGTTGGGCTCCCGAATCACTTCTTGTAGAACGCCAGTATAGGCTTGCGCCCGAAAATTGCTGGAGCGCACCGGAATAAGCATCAATGGTGATGATGGCTTTGCGGCATAACCCCGGGCCCGAGTTGCCAGACACTGGACGAATGGCACGGACGGGGCTAAAACGAGGCATTCCCCGGAGATTTCAATGAGTCCGCGCCAACGTTTTTTCGAGTGTCTGCACCGCTCCCCGCCCGCGCTGTTCGAAGCCGCGCTGTGGATGGCGGCCGAGCACGAAAAAGCTATCGATCCCCAAACGCTGCTGCAAGACTTCAAGGATCTGCAGCAGCGGGTCAGTTACGGCTTGCCGATGCTGCCGGTGAGTGAACTGGCGCAGCCGTTGTTGCGGCGCATGACTGATCTGGGCTTCGCCCAGGATGACTTCCTGCCGCTGCGCCCGCAGGCTGCAATGCTGCATAAAGTCTTGCAAACCCGCCGCGGACAACCGTTGGCACTGGCCTTGATTGCCCTGGAGTTGGCGCGCGCCCTGGAGATTCCACTGGTCGGGGTCAATTTCCCCGGGCACTTCCTGCTAAAGGTGCCCGGCGCCGATCACTTGCTTGATCCGTGCGGTGGCCGACGCCTGTATCCCAATGACTGTCGCGAACTGTTGCAGCGCCAATATGGGGCGCACATGAAAATCAATGCCGAGCATCTACTGACCGCCACACCGGTGCAGATGCTCCAGCGCCTGTCGCGTAACCTTCGTCAGTTGCACTCGAGTCACGACGACTTTATTGCTGCGCTGATCGATGCCGAACGTGTGCTGGAACTGGGTGATGCCGGTGCCGCCGATTACCTCGCTCGGGCCAGTCTGTATCAAAAACTGGATTGCCCGAATGCCGAGCGTTTCGATCTGGAACATGCCTTGTTGCTCAGCGACGATCCAATCCAGCGTCTGCGCCTGACCGAAAGACTGGGACACTTGCCGCCCAATTCCGTCGTCCACTGATCCCTTTGTGGGAGCGAGCCTGCTCGCGAATCAGGCGCCTCGGTCCATGAGTCAAACCGCGTTATCGTTCTTCGCGAGCAGGCTCGCTCCCACAGTGCTCGGTGTGGCTTCAGAGGGCGAGCGCACCTGAATGATCAACAGTGCGGCAATGACGGCCGGAATCGCGCAGAAGAAGAAAATCTGCTCCACCGGAATATGCATCGCCAACAGCAAACTGCCGAACAGCGGCCCAAGAATCGAACCGAAACGCCCTACCCCCAACGCCCAACCGGTGCCAGTGGCGCGTACATGCGCGGGATAGAAGTTACTGGCGAACGCATTCAGGGTCAGTTGCCCGCCGATGATGCAGAAGCCTGCGGCAAACACGCAGGCCACCAGATAACGCGGGTTGTCGTGATTGAGTCCCAGCAGGATTGTGCACAACGCTGCGCACGCGAGCACGGCGGATAACAGACGCACCTTGCGTTTCAAGCGGTCGGCGAACCAGGCCATGCAGATCGCGCCCAGGGTCCCGGCGAACAGGAACATCGACGTCACCAGGTTGGCTTCGTTGAGTTTCAGGCCGCTTTCCAGCAACAGTGACGGCAGCCAACTGATCATGAAGTACAGCAAAATCAGGCTGACGAAAAACGTCGCCCAGATCAGCAAGGTCGGCCGCGCGTAGCCGTTACGGAACAACTCGACCACGGTCAGTTTGCTGCCCTGCTCCTGCTCGTTCTGTTCAACGGAGGCGGCTGGCGGTTGCCAGTCGGGCAGCATCCGCGCGGTGACTTTGCGCAGCCGCGCATACGGCGGGGCATCACGCAGCAGACGCGGCAAGGATTCCGGCAGCATCCACCAGAGGAACGGGAACAGCAGCAACGGCGTCACACCGCCGGCGAGAAACACCGCTTGCCAGCCAAATTGATCGATAAACCCCGCCGCAACAAAACCACCCGCCGCACCGCCGAACGAGAAGCCGCACGCGGCCAGCGTGACCATCAGTGTGCGCAGGCGCGGTGGCGAATATTCCGACATCAATGCCATGGCGCTGGGCATTGCGCCGCCCATGCCGATCCCGCAGATGAAGCGCGCGATCATCAGCGAATTCAGAGAATCGGCGAACACCATCAGCACCGTCAGGCTCGCGTAAATCAGTACGCAGGCGAGCAGGATGCGGCGCACGCCGAAGCGGTCGGCCAGTGGCGTGACGACGAGAGAGCCAATGGTGAGGCCCAGCAGGTTGGCGCTGAACACAGGGCCGAACGCTGACTTTTCCAACCCCCAGTCCTGCGCCAGTGCCGGCACCACATAACCGAGCACTTGGGCGTCATAGCCGTCGGTGACTAGCAACAACGCGAGCAGGATCAAGAGCAACCACTGATAGCGGGACACAGGACGGGCGTCGAGTGCCGCCCGGAAGCTGGCAATCTGGTTGTGCATCGCAAGGTTCCTGTTTTGTTTTTATGGTTTTTTTGCGTGGATCAACGCCGAACCTTGTGGGAGCGAGCCTGCTCGCGAATGCGGTGTGTCAGGTAAATGAATGGTGGCTGACACTCAGCATTCGCGAGCAGGCTCGCTCCCACAGGGGGTATTACGGTGTATCTGGCTGATTGGCGGGATGCGCCTTGATAAACGCCGGATGCTCGGCAGCCAGCGCTGCAACGCGACGAATACGCGGGTAAGCCTCCAGCGAAACATTGAACCGCTCTGCCGCATACAACTGCGGGATCAGGTAAACGTCCGCCACGCACGGCCACTCGCCGAAACAGAAGCCGCTGTCGCCGATCAACGGCTCAACCGCCGCCAGGCCTTGGCTGATCCAGTGACTGATCCACTCCACCACCTGCGGTTCATCGTGCCCCAGCTGACGCAGCCGATTGAGCACGCTGACGTTGTGCAGCGGATGCACATCGCAACCGATCACCGCCGCCACTCCACGCACATGGGCGCGGGCAGCAAGGTCTTCGGGCAACAGCGGCATCTGTGGATAACGTTCTTCCAGATACTCGATGATCGCCGGCGACTGGATCAGCAACTCGCCATCATCGGTACGCAAGGCCGGCACCCGCCCCTGCGGATTGATCGACAGATACGCCGCTTGCCGATGCTCGCCACCGGACGGCGCGATCAGATTGACCGGCAACGCCTGATAGTCGAGGCCCTTGAGCGCCAGCGCGATCCGCACCCGATACGACGAGGTCGAACGGTAATAGGTATAGAGATCCATGAGCCGCTCCTGTCAGCGCGCCGCCAGCACTTTGCCGCGGCATTCGCCGAAGCCGATGGAGGCAAAACCGTCGCGGGCGCAGCGTGCGCGCAGGATGATTTCGTCACCGTCCTCAAGGAATTTACGCACCTCGCCGGACGCCAGTTCGATCGGCTTTTTGCCGCCCTCGGTGATTTCCAGCAGGCTGCCGAACTGACCGTTTTCAGGGCCGGACAAAGTGCCCGAACCGAACAGATCGCCGGCCTGCAACTGGCAGCCGTTGACGCTGTGGTGCGCGACCATTTGCGCCACGGTCCAGTACATGTAACGGGTGTTGCTCAGGGTCAGGCGATGCGCCGGCAGATTCTGCTCGCGCATGGCTTCGGTGAGCAGCAGTACTTCCAGTTCGATGTCGAAGGCGCCGCCATCCTGATCGCGCTTGTCGAACAGATACGGCAGCGGCTGCGGATCACCTTCAGGACGCGCCGGTTGTGCGGTGCGGAACGGCTGCAGCGCTTCGGCGGTGACCACCCACGGCGAGACGCTGGTGATGAAGCTCTTGGACAGGAAAGGCCCCAGCGGCTGGTATTCCCAGGCCTGGATATCGCGGGCCGACCAGTCATTGAGCAGGCAGAAACCGGCGATGTGTTCGGCGGCATCACCGATGGCAATCGACTCGCCCATCTCGTTGCCCTGCCCGATCCAAATCCCCAACTCCAGCTCGTAGTCCAGACGCGCGCAAGGGCCGAAGGTCGGCTCGCTCGCACCCGCCGGCAAGGTTTGGCCTTTCGGGCGACGCACGTCGGTGCCGGACGCGCGCACGGTGGAGGCGCGACCGTGATAACCGATCGGCACATGCTTGTAATTAGGCAGCAACGGGTTGTCGGGGCGGAACAGTTTGCCGACGTTCTGCGCATGCTCAATGCCTACGTAGAAGTCGGTGTAGTCGCTGATGCGCGCCGGCAAATGCAACTGGCAATCGGCGGCCAACGGCAGCAGTTTTGCGCCTTGAGCTTCGATGTTGCCGCGCAGGGTGCTGCCTTCGCTGAACAGTTCCAGCAGACGTTCGCGCAAGGCCACACGCGCCTCACGACCGAGCTCGAAGAACGCGTTCAGCTGACCGCCGTGCATGGCTTCAACCGCCGTGCGAGCGACGCCGTCGAACAGACCGGCCTCAAGTGCAACTTGCAGATCGAAGATGTGTTCGCCAATCGCCACGCCACTGCGCGGCTCGGAGCCCTCAACGCTGAACACGCCCAACGGCAGGTTCTGCAACGGAAAATCGGCGTGGCCGTTGGCCGAAGCGACCCAGCTGCGGGTGATGGAATTCTGAGTCATGGGTTATCTCCGGGTCGGGTCGAACGTGGCGGGCAGCGTGGCCCAGCAGGCGTCGTAAGTGGATTGCAGTTGCGGGCAGTCGAGGGCAAAACGGCTTGGGCGCAGCACCTGACTGGTCTCGAACATGAAGGCCATGGTGTTGTCGATTTTCGCCGGTTTGAGATCGGCGTTGATCGCTTTGGTGCAGGTCTCGCCATCCGGGCCATGGGCGCTCATGCAGCTGTGCAGCGAGGCGCCGCCGGGCACGAAACCTTCGGCCTTGGCGTCGTATTCGCCCTGGATCAGGCCCATGAATTCGTTCATCAGGTTGCGGTGGAACCACGGCGGACGGAAGGTGTTCTCGGCCACCATCCAGCGCGGCGGGAAGATCACAAAGTCGAGGTTGGCCAGACCGTGCACGCTGGTCGGCGAGGTCAATACGGTGAAGATCGACGGATCCGGGTGATCGAAACTGACCGTGCCGATGGTGTTGAAGCGGCGCAGATCATATTTGTAGGGCACATTGTTGCCGTGCCAGGCGACCACGTTCAGCGGCGAGTGATTGAGTTCGGTGGCCCACAATTGGCCGAGGAATTTCTGCACCAGCGTGGTCGGTTGTTGCAGGTTTTCGTAGGCGGCGACCGGTGTCAGGAAGTCGCGCGGATTGGCCAGACCGTTGCTGCCGATCGGTCCCAGATCCGGCAGGCGCAGCGGTGCGCCATGGTTCTCGGCGATGTAGCCGCGCGCCTGCGGATCGAGCAGTTCGACGCGGAATTTCAAACCGCGCGGCAGCACGACGATCTCCAGCGGCGCCACTTCCAGCACACCCAGTTCAGTAGCGATGCGCAGACGCCCGAGTTGCGGCACCAGCAGCAGTTCGCCGTCGGCGTTGAAAAATACACGCTCCATCGAGCGGTTGGCGGCGTAGTTGTAGATGCTGATCCCGGCGGGTTTTTCAGCACCGGCGTTGGCCGCCATGCTCACCAGGCCGTCGATGAAATCGGTCGGCTCGCTCGGGATGTCCAAAGGGTTCCACCGCAGGCGATTGGGGGTCACTTCACCCAACGGGCCGCCCGCCAGTTGCCGCTCCAGCTTGACGAACGCCGGGTGATTGGCCGACGGCTGAATCCGGTACATCCAGGTGCGTCGCGCTTCACTGCGGGTCATGGTGAACGCAGTGCCGGAGAACAATTCGGTATAGAGGCCGTATGGGGCTTTTTGCGGGGAATTCTGACCAACAGGCAGCGCGCCGGGCAACGCTTCAGAGCTGAATTCGTTGCCGAAGCCGGACTGATAAGCCAGCGTCGACGCGGTTGAATCGAGGTTCATGGAGCCTCCTGAACAGGGAGTCGGCAGTGGCCCATCGCTCTGGCTCAGAGGTTTCGGCACGCCGGGGTTGTTATTATCGTAATTCGATTACGCATAACGTAATTTGCTCGCTATCCAGCGTCAAGCTATAAAGACGCCCATTCGTTTTCGGATCCCGGCAGCACCATGGAAAAAACCAGCGACAGCAACGGCAAACAGAAAGTCCGCTCCGCCGAAGTCGGCACCGACATCCTCAAGGCCCTGGCCGAGTTGTCGCCAGCCACGTCGCTGTCGCGTCTGGCCGAACATGTGCAGATGCCGGCGAGCAAAGTGCATCGTTATCTGCAGGCGTTGATCGCCTCGGGTTTTGCCGAGCAGAACCCCGCCACCAACCATTACGGCCTCGGCCGTGAAGCGCTGCGCGTTGGCCTGGCCGCCCTCAACAGTATGGACGTGCTGAAAGTCGCCGCCCTGCCGCTGGCCGAATTGCGCGACGAACTCAACGAAACCTGCTTCCTGGCGGTGTGGGGCAATCAGGGTGCGACCGTGGTGCACATCGAACCGGCCGTGCGTGCGGTGACGGTGGTGACGCAATTGGGCTCGGTGCTGCCGCTGCTCAGTTCCTCGACCGGACTGGTGTTCAGCGCCTATCTGCCGCATCGGGAAACTGACGAATTGCGCGAGCAGGAAATCGCCGTCGCCGACCATCCGCTGGCCGATGAAACGGTTTACGCAACCTTGTGTGAACAGATCCGCGAACGCGGTCTGCATCATGTGCATGGTTTGTTGATGCCGGGCGTGGATGCCTTGTCGGCGCCGGTGTTCAACGCCGTTGGACAAGTCGCTGCGGTGCTGACCATCGTCGGCCCGACCTCGTTGTTCCACGCAGACGAAAACGGCCCGGCGGCGCAGCGGTTGTTGGCTGCGACGCGGGCCGTGAGTTGGCGGATGGGATTCGAGACGCCAGCGTCCTGAAAGAGTAGCCGGCGCTTCGATTACTGGATCAACCGATCAGTCGGGTGGTGCTTTCCACTCTGTGAGGCGCTACGGCGACTGCGGTCACATAGCTGATGCCGACGGGGACACCGGTTACATCCGAGAGCAGGTCTGCATAATCCTTGATCTGAGACAGTAGTCCGTACGCGCTGACAGAGTTGCCGACGCCAGAGATCTTGCCGATATAAAACATGATGGCCGCCCTCCAGGCACTGGCAAAGTAGGCATTGGCTGCTTCCTTATCGCCGTCCAGTGAGGCCGAAATCCCCTCAACGATCGTATAGGCGATTCGCAGTACACTCACCACCGCGCCTACTGGAGGCACGAACAACGAGACAACATCCAAAGCGACACCAATCAAAATCTTGGCATCGACCCAGACCGCCTCCCAAGTGCTGGTGGTTTGATAATCCACGTCAGCCATGAAACGCTTTACCAGGGCGACGTACTCGTGTTTGAACTCGTTGCCAACCCCATACGCGTTGTACAGCACGGGCGGCCGTTCGCGTGTGCCGCCGCTTTTGTACTTATCTGTGAGTTGTTTGACAGCCTTTTGATCTTCAAGACTGACCATTCGTAAAACATGGCCTTTAAAGGCGGAATCTTCAAGCCGCGCCGACAACTGTTCGACAGGGAAGAAATCATTCCCGTCATGGGTACCCGGCGTATAAACAACAGACTGCAGCCGCCCGTTAAACTGGCGACTAAAGATATAAGCGCCGTGAATTTTCCTGCCTTCCAAGGTGAAATGATAAACGCCCACGTCCGGCACGGATTGAGCGCCTACTGTGTATAAATCAGTGCCGGGACTATTTCTATCAAGACCATCAATAAGCGCTTTCAACCAATTGAAATCCTCATTGGATATCGTGCGCCTGATTTTCTGGGCCAGGGCTGCAGTGAGCATTTCGTTCTGTTTCAGCTCTCGGTAAAAAACTTCTTTCAGAGCACGACGTGGGGTCGAGATGAATTGTTTTTCAAGATACGCCTCATAAAGTTCACCGGGCTTAAGATCAATAAGATCATTGATGACCTGTACATTTAATGCTCGTGGAACCGAACCGCTGAATTTGGCAGTTCGAAGGTAATCTCTTAACTCACCTATTGCTATGGAGACTCCTGGAACGACGGCACTCAGAATTTTCTCAAAAATCGAAACGTCACTACGCCAGGTCTGCCACTGGATGAACAGATTGGTGAGCGTCATTTCTGGAACATTATTAATTTTGACCCTTACATTTTCCGGATCGAAGACAGGAACTTTAAGTCCCTTTCGATCCCAGTACTGGGCGAATGTCTTCATCACCAGATCACGAGCAAACTCCTTGAAAGGCACGATTTTCAGATCGTCTTTTGCAATGTTCTGAATAGCCTTGAGTTCTGTATGCAGTCGAACGGATAACCCTTGTTCCTCCACCGAGGCTTTCCTGAACCACTGAGGTGTGAAGGCTTCAATTTGCTTCGCTTCCCAACTGAGGATATTTTTTACCGCATTTTCCAACGGGTAGTCTTCAGTAGTGAACGGGAATTCAAAGCTCGATTGGCCAATCCACCGTAGAGTCCAACTATCCCCTGTGACTTCAGCCACCATTCTGTTTACATCAGACAGAACGGCCTGACCCTTCAAATACTCCCAAATTTCATCGTCCTGGACCCATGCTAATAATTCATTCCTTAACTGTCTTGAATTGGGAAACTCAAACCACTCTTGTCCGGATGGAAAACCCGGCGCATACAACACGATGAAGTCTTCGCGATTAAGCTTTTGTGCAAAATACCTCAAGTCTTTGAACGCTTCATATTTCGCACCGAGCTTGATCTCCCCGGACATAAAAGACAGATCACCAAAGTTATAGCGATTGACCATGTCATTGGCACGCGAGCTCACATGCTTTTGCAGAACCGCGCTAAATATCGACAGCGCCGTCCTCTTGCCTTGAACTTCTCGAAGAGCGTCGAAAACTTCACGCTTGGAGTAGACTGCTTGCCGCGCGTCGTTATACCGGTTACGCACATTCAGCGAAATGATCGAATTGATCAGATTGGAAGGCGTAAATTTTGGGTTAAACGGCTGATTTTCTACAGCAATCTCATATTGACCGCCTCGATCATGCACGCCGTACATGAACGCCTGAGTGAGCGTCTTGCGCTCCTTTGTCTCAATCTGTTGGCCATTCGTTACTTTCAACACATTTCGGATATTGACGAAGATGCTATCGGGATCAATCCGAACGTCCTTACCCGGCGAAATGAATGCTTCCACTTCATTTTTTGCAAAGTCCTTGAGCGATGCGAACCCCTTGGTTACTTCATGGTATTGAACCTCGCTTTCAAGCAGGCGCTGTTGCAATGCCTCATAAACTTCCTGATTCGTCGAACCGGCATTTTTTAACCAGACCGGCCACCGGTTTCTTTGCGCTTGGCGCAGAAGTACCGCCTGGCGAGCCTTCGCCAAGCGAGGAATGTCCGGTAGAGACTGTGCAGACGTCACCGACGCAACAACCGAAACAAAATCCGAATCCGGATCTGTGAACCGAGCCAGCTGTTTCACAACATCAGCGCAAGATTTCTCAATCCCGTTATCGCTGATGCGTGCAAACAGATCGGCCTCAACTTTCAAATAACGAAATTCAGGCGCGGTCGGAAATGTTTCTCGCTCATTGATCGCGAGCGACCGCAAGAACACCTCACGACTGTCACCTGACATCAAGCGTTGCTCCAGCGTCTGATGCAACTGAGCAGAGGAAGAGAATTTTTCGACGCCATGGGTCGGGGAGTAAAGCACTATCGCCGTATCGGCCCGAGGAACAAGTTCATCGTTGACGGGCGCTTCGAGCGGGATGGCGAACATTGAACGTTGCTCGCTATAAGCGTCCCCTCGGCTGCCGATAAATACGCCATACCATGAGCCGCGCGAACCCGGTTGAACCCTATAGCGGATGCGTTGAAGCTCCTCACGGCTGATAGCGCCCTCATCAGCAAGAACTTCAAGTTCATTTAGAAAGAGATTGGCCTGAAGCTCGCCCAAGGTCATTTTTCTTGGAAGGGAAAACTGCCCCTTACTTTCGTCTTTTCCTGCCCAGTACTCTTGTAGCGCAGCAACATAGTAGTCTGGCAAGTTTCGAAACAGGTGCGTCAGCAGTTTCTCCACAGAGGCCAGAGAGACCGCAGGGTATAGATTTCGAGTATCGGTTGAAAGCGGGCGATCATAAATCGCGTAATACTGCGCATCGTACGTCGGTGCCCTGCCACGCTGCAGGCAGTCATTCAAAACGTGAAACAAACCTCCTACCGGCTCCATTTGCTTCGGTTTGACATTGCCACGAACATTGATGTGAACAAGACGTTCATCGATCCCTGGCGCGAATTCTCCAAGTGCACGCTTCAAACAGGCACGTAAAATAAAATCAAATGCAGGCACGCCCTTCAAGTGATCCGACAGTGCGGCCAGTGCCTCACCCAATCTGCCAAATCCAGACTCATCAAGACTACGAACTTCCATTTCGAAACACCCTATCAGTTTGATACTTACAAATATCCGAATGACATTTGCTTCGCTAATTCAAACTAAACCGGGCACTTATCGAAAAGATACTCAGAATACTTTTCCAATCTTGTATACGACCAAAACCAAACATTCAGAATAAATAATACAAATTAATTATTTCTTCACACCGACACCGCCAACAACTAAAATCCGCCTACCACCAGACCTTGACGCTTACATTCAGTCTTCTTTATTACGAAGAGCAAACCCATCCCTTTCTAAAAATTACATGTAACAAAAACACTACAACACCATACCCATTGACTTGGCACACGCCACCGCCTGAGTTCGTCGTGCGACACCTAACTTTCCATGTATGCGTCTGGCGTGGGTCTTTACCGTATGTAGAGAAATAAACAACTGATCCGCAATTTGTTGATTTGAATATCCCTTGGCGATCAGACCTAAAACTTCCAACTCGCGGAGACTGAGCAGACCGCTATCAATCAGTTTCCTGGCACTGGGCGAATCTACGACCTTGTTATTCAATTCTTTCAACAAATCAGGTTGACGCAGTTTCAGTTCACGTAACGCCTGATGCAAACCATGGTGACTGGCCATTTCCAGCCCCTTCTGTAAGTGACGCCGCGCCGAAGGCTGATCGCCTAGCATAAAGGCAGCCTCGGCCAACACCAGATGAAGGTCGGTTTCCAGCCAAAGCATTTTGCGTTGATGTGCCGCCTCCAACAAAAGCTGGAGACGACCGATCGGATTGAGCGCCGTGCGCAGCCCAACTTGTGCAAGGATCAGCAAATACTCAACCCGCGGAATCAGCTCAAGTGTCGCCGGCGGTGCCTGCAAGGCATCCGATCCTTGGTAGTGTCGCAGCAGACGCGTCATGGCCTCGCATGCCAGCTCGGGACGTCCTTGCTGTAACCAGAACAGGCTGCTGACCTGTAACAGCACTCCCCGATAAACCGTTTCCGGAATCTGCCTTTGCTGCATCAAACGCTCACCATCACGCAGCCATACGAACGCCTTTTGATAATCTGCCTCGTTGGCAGCCAGTTGCGCCAGTCCCAGATAACCATACAAAACCCGCTTGTCTTGATTGCGCTTGCAATCGTCCAGCCCCGACTGGAAAAACGCAGCCGCCGAGGCATCCAGCCCCTGACTCAGCGCAAGGCGCCCGCGACGCAAGGCAATCCGTCCCAGCAAAGGGCTCAGCCGGTTCGGCTGCCGGGCGAGCAAATCATGCACGCCCGCCAGCAGACTTTCAGCCCGAGGTGCAGCGCCGCGCTGCTCGAGCAATTGTCCGTGATCGAGTTCAAGCAGTGCTTCGAAAACCAGCGAGCCTTGCGCCCGCGCCAGACATAGCGCCTGGCGATTCAGCGCGTGGGCCAGATCCAGCTCCCCGCGCAACAGAGCCTGCTGGGTCAACCCTGACAAACACATCACCCGAGCGATCCAGTTCTCGAGATCGAGTACCTCCAGCGCTTGCGAAAAGTGTTCATGAGCGGCCTCCATCCGCCCTTCCAAATGCAATAACCAGCCTTGCGACGTTTGCCAACGCGCAATCAACTGCCGCTCAAGCGCTGGCGAAGGCTGCGGCATGAACCGCCCCAGGTGCCCGATGCATTTCGCTGCCTGCTCGAAACGACCGGCAAAGAGCAACGCAGCGGTAATCAGCCCGACCAGTTGCGGAGTGCTCAGGGTCAACTCCACACCTTGTTGCTCGTGCAACTGCACCAATAACACGACGGTTTGCTCTTCAAACAACTGCTCGAAGCTGAAGTGCTGCAGCAAGCTGACTGCGGCTTCATATTCTTCTGCCAATAACGCCTGTTCAAATGCCGAGCGCCAATCCCGTGCTGCACTGAACCACTGACAGGCACGTCGATGCCATGTACGGCGCGACGGCCAATGTTCCTCGCGCACGACGCGAGACAGCGGCGGAAAAATGTGCGACCAGTCCGCAGAATCATTCCAGGGCTCAATAAAGCAGCCAAGCATTTGCAATGTGCGCAGGTGTACAGCCCCCTCCCCGGCGCCGAACAAGTGCTCGCACAGTTGAGCATTGAAGCGCGGCATTTGTGCGAGCACGCGCCAGACTTCGGTCAGTTCCGGCGAGAGGCCACTGAAGAGTTCATGTTGCAGATAGTCGAGCAGCGTATCGACGCGTTGCTGTGGTTCAGTTGTCTGCGACCAATCGCATTTGCGCAACAGCGCCATGCGGACCCCGGCGCACCAGCCTGCGGTTCGCTGGTAGATTCGCGCGGACAGGTCGCTCGCCTGCTCGGCGGGCAAGTGCTTCAGCGCATGGGCAATTTCTGCTTGCGTGAGCGCCAGCGTCGGGCTTTCGCACTCGTACAGTTCATCATCGAGCAGCAGGCGTGGCCAGTTGCATTGCGGGCGTCTACGCGTGCCGATCCACCAGACGCACGCGGAACTGCTGACCGTCAATAACCGATCAAGCAACGCGTCCAGCGCTGGATCCGGCAGGCGGCAGTAGTCATCGATAAACAGCCAGGTCGGCCTCGACCAGCGACTCAGCGCAGCGACCAGAGCGGACTCCGTTGTCTCGGCCAGCCCCAGCGCCTGCGCCAGTCGCAGACAAAATTCACTGGTACTCAATGCCGCGCCTGCCAACGGCAACCAGCCGACCTCGCAGCGTGGCGGCGCCTGCAGCAGGCACTCGGCAAGCAGCGCACTCTTGCCACTGCCCGCAGGAGCGCAGATCAGCCTGACCCGCGCCATCGACTCAAGCAACGGCTCGCTCAATCGCGAGCGTGCCTGATGATGGGCGGACAGTCTGGGCAGAAATCCGGGGCGATCCAGACACGGCGTCATGGCGGTCATCGGTTTAACCTTTTTATAGTTGTTGGCTCACCCTAGCCCTCTCCAAACCGCTTGTTGATAAGTATTCAGCACGCTGATTGGCGGCCATAAAAAAGGCGACCGTGCGGTCGCCTTTTGTTCAGTCGATGTATCCGAAACGTTACCGCACCCCCTCGGCACGCAGGGCCGATGGCGTGTAGTCGGCAGCCTTGGCTTCGAAGCCGAATTCGAAGCTGTGCTTCTCTTCGTTCTTCATCCCCAGGGCAATGTATCGGCCAGCAATGATGTCGTAGAGCGCTTCGAGGGTGTAGGCCTGAGCCTGGTGATCGTAGTAGTACTGAGCGTGACCTTCGGCGACGCGCCACAGTTGCCCGCGACCGTCGTAGTGGTCGGCGAGCGCCACTTGCCAGCTGTCCTCGTCGATGTACATGTGGCGCTTGGCGTAGATGTGTCGCTCGCTCGGCTTGACCGTGCCGATCACTTCCCAGACCCGGTGCAACTCATAGCGGGTCAGATCCTGATTGATGTGCCCGGCCTTGACGATGTCGTCATATTTCAACTTCGGCGAATCGAGTTTGTAGCTGTTGTAGGGAATGTACATTTCCTTCTTGCCGACCAGTTTCCAGTCGTAGCGATCCGGTGCTCCGGAGAACATGTCGAAGTTGTCCGACGTACGCAGGCCATCAGCGGCGGTGCCCGGGCCGTCATATGCGACTTGCGGAGCGCGGCGTACCCGGCGCTGCCCGGCGTTGTAGATCCACGCCAGACGCGGTTCTTTCACTTGATCGAGAGTTTCGTGCACCAACAGCACGTTGCCGGCCAGCCGTGCCGGCGCGGTCACCGACTGCTTGAAGAAGGTCAGCACGTTGGCGGCTTTTTCCGGATCGATATCCTTCATCAGTTGCGGCACGGCGATCTCTTCTTCGAAGCGGATCGGCGTGTAACTGCCGTTGGTTTGCGGCGTGACCTGGGTGATGATTCGGCGCAGATTGCCGCCGTGGTATCGGGTGATGTGGTTCCACAACACCTCGACGCCATTCTTCGGAATCGGGAAAGCGTAATAGCGATTACCGGTGAAATTGGCAAGGCCGTTGCCGTCGTTGATGCTGGTAACGTTGAGTGCGCTGCGCTTGGCCGACTCGTAGATTTCCGGCGGCACGGCGACGGTGCGGTGGGTCGGATAAACCGGGATCTTGTAGGTTTGCGGGTAGCGTTTGAACATGGCTACCTGGCCGTCGGAAAGCTTGCTCTTGTACTGGTCGACGTTGGCCGCAGTGATGGTGAACAACGGTTTTTCACTGGCGAACGGGTCCGCGAGAAAGCCTTTGCTGTCCACCGCACCGGCGTTCTTCGGGATGCCACCGGTCCATGCCGGGATCGAACCGTCAGCGTTGCCGGCCTTCTCGGCGCCGAGCGGGGTCAGGCTGGTGCCGAGTTTGTTTGCCTCATCCGGCGACACTGCCGCCATCACGTTGGCCGCCAACAGACTCAGGGCCAGCACACCGCATTGCAGAATCATTTTGCGCATTGCTTTCATCCTTCTCGGGCAGATCAGAAGTTCACGCCGAAGCTCAGGGCCACGAAGTCACGGTCTTCGAGGACGTTGTAATCGCCGCCGAAAAAGTCGGTGTAACTGAGGCTCGCGGTGTAGGTGTTGCGGTAATCGGCATCGACGCCGACGCTGATCGCTTTCGCACCTTCGTTGAACAAACCGTTGGGGCCGTAACCGGCGACGTCATGCGACCACGACAGGTTGGGTTTGAGGTTGATCCCGCCGATCACGTTGGCGTAATCGAGGATCGCCCGGGCGCGGTAGCCCCACGAAGTCGAGGTGACGAAGCCGTCGGTATCGCCACCGAAACCGTACTGGCCGTACACCGAGTCCCGGCCGTAACGCAGCTTGCTTCGAGACTCCAGACCACCGACCCGCACCACCGCCGCCTCACCGACCAGAGTCAGGCGTTGAGCACCCCACACCTGATCGAAAAAGTGCGTGAGAGTGCTCTGGATCTGTGTGACCTCTTTACGGCGATAACCCTTGTTGTCGGCACCGGGGGAAGTCGAAAGTGGCGAGGCGGCGCCGCCGGCAATCGGGTTGAGGAGCGCCAGCGTCAGATCGTTGGTGCTGACCTGCACCGGGGCGTTTGGCCGGTAGCTGATCTCGCCGGTCCATGCCGTTCCGGTGGGCAATGTGGTGGAGAAACTCGCGCCGTACAGGCGAATGTCCTCCGGGTATTCGAGGTAATAGCCACCGCGCCCGAGCATCACACTCTGCGCCAGTCCCGAACCGCTGCCGGGCGCCAGACCGTTGGCAATGCCGACCATACCCGGCAATGCCGCCAGGGTCGAAAGCCCTGCGGTGGTGGTGCCCACTGTTGGCGTGCGGCTGTGGTAGTTCATGAAGTACAGGCCGTACTCGGTGTCGTCACCCAGCCAGCGCAACGCCGTGCCCCACTGCCCGGAATCCCGCGCATCGCGGTCGCCGCCACGGGGGATCACTACGCCTTCGCGGGTGACTTGAATGCCCTGACCAAATGCCGTGGTCAACGGCACCAACGGAGCAATCGCCGGATTGCCGACGGTGTAGCCGCTGTTGCAACCGTCCGCTGCCACATCGACGCCGAAGAACGTGCCGCAGTTGTCGAGTACGGTCTGGTCCCACTCCAGTTGATAAAAGCCTTCAACGGTCAACTGATCCGTCAGGCCTTGCGAGCCGAACAGCATGTTCACCGGAATCAGGCCTTCCTTGATCTCCGCGCCGGGACGCCGGAACGCCGAGACGTCGATCGGGTTGATGCTGTTGATCGAGTTGCCGATGAAAGTACTTTCGCCCCAACTGACCACTTGTTTACCGGCGCGCACAGTGCCCGGCAGATCGCCGATGGAATAGTTGTGATAGACGAACGCATCGAGAATCTGCGCGCCGGACGACTTGGCGCCTTCCTTGCGGCCCTTGTCGCTGATCTGTTTGAACTCGCGGTCTTCGTCCTTGAGTTCGAAGTCGTACCAGTACTTGCCACGTACGAACACACCGGTATCGCCGTACTTCAGTTCTAGATCGTGAATGCCTTTGACGATTTTCGAAAAGGTCTCGCCCTTCTTGAAGTTCAAGCGCCCGTCATCACCGGTCGAGGATTGCCCGGTACCACCGTTGACCGTGCCGACCAGCGACTTGTCGGCATCGCGCATGCCCCAACTCGCACCGACCGACAGCGACGAATCGAACGTACCCTCGATTTCCCCGATGTTGAACGAAACCGCCTGCGCCTGGGCACAGCAACCCAGAGCCACCGCGGCTGCCAGCGCCTGCGGTGTGAAGATGGCGCGCATTGTTGTTTTTGTCATGCGTCTTCCCCGGTGAGTGACAGAAGGCCCCACCCTACTGCCGGGCGAACGGGTCGATAAGCGCACCAAGGAGGTATTCGTGTTGTCACTCGAAAGGATGAATGGCTTTGCGGAGCGGTGCTTTGCGCGGGTCATGAGTCGGCTGGATAGTTGATCATCAGCGCAACGCATGGTGCGAGGCACTGTTGCATGCCCCGTAACAGTGCATGTCCGGAATCGCTATTTTTCCTATAGATTCAAATCCGTATTCTGAGCGGGCTTTCACGGGATACGCCGCAAAGCCCCCCAGCCTTGGCTACTGAGTAAATCAGGCCATTGCTGACAGATTTCAGATCAATCGAAGGTGTTCGGTTGATCACCCCGGTGTTCACTGACGTTGATTTGTAGCTCCTTGATCCAACGTCTTACCTTGGCCGCTGCGTTTGCAGCGGCCTTTTTTATGGGTGATGGATTTTGCCGGGAAGGGAGATTTTAGCGGGGAGATGGCAGGGCTCGACTGAGCCCTGTCGGTTGCTGCGCAGAAATCAGAGCGAATACTTCTGCAAATTCGCCATCATTTCCTTCAGCGCTTCAATGTTGTCCTGCGGATGCGCCGCGCCTTCGAAATCACAAATCTGTTGCCAATGCGCCGCCACATCTTCCGGCGAAAATCCAACCCGTGGATCAAACCCGGCGCCGAGGCTGCGCTCCCAACGCACCTTGCCCATCCAGCCACCACCGACCTCGAACAGCCCGGAAGTCTCTTGGCACTGCTCGCTCGCCAGGTACACCACCAACGGGCTGACCAGTTCCGGTTTCAGTTGCTCGAACACTTGTGGCGGGATCAGGCCTTCGGTCATGCGCGTGCCGCCGGTTGGCGCGATGGCGTTGACCAGGATGTTGTTCTTGCGGCCTTCGATGGCCAGCGTACGGGTCAACCCGTAGAGGCCAAGTTTGGCCATGCCGTAGTTGGACTGGCCGAAGTTGCCGTAGATGCCGGAGGTCGAGGCGGTGAAGATCACGCGGCCGTAGTTTTGCTCGCGAAGGTGCGGCCATGCGGCGCGGGTGACTTTGTAGGCGCCTTCGACGTGGACGCGGTAAACCAGATCCCAGTCAGCGTCGTCCATTTTATGGAAGGTCTTGTCGCGCAGGATCCCGGCGTTGTTGACCACTACGTCGACACGGCCGAAGACGTCGAGAGCGTTCTGTACGAGTTTGTCGCCGTCGGTGACCGAGTCGTGGTTGGCTTCGGCGATGCCGCCGGCTTCGCGAATTTCCGCGACCACTCGGTCGGCCGCAGAAGCGTTGGCGCCTTCGCCCTGAGTGGAGCCGCCGAGGTCATTGACCAGCACTTTGGCGCCCTGTCTGGCGAACAGCAGTGCGTGTGCGCGTCCGAGGCCACCACCGGCTCCGGTGACGATTACGACTTTATCTTCGAAACGCACAGACTCATTCATCACGGCAACTCCAGCAGGCCCAGGGACAGTTCTCCGAGTGTCAGGCACGGGGCTCTCGGTCACAACAAACACGGCTGGGGCTGAATGGTGCGCGATAAGGCTGGGGGATGATGCGGAGCCAGATCAATAGATCGTCGCCGTCTGCGATCTATTGACCTTTCAGGAGCACGCTACTTTGCGCGGTGGCAGCACGAAGCGTTCGCGAAACGCCAGGTAATGCTTGAGCACCTGCGCCGGCGCTTCGGTCTGCGGATAGTGGCCGATGCCCGGCAACAGCACGGTATCTGCATCGGCAATCAGTTCGCGGTAACGCTCGACCATGTGAACGCCAGAGATCGGATCGAGCTCGCCATCGATTACCCGCAACGGCACTTCACCGCGCTGCATCGCCGCCACCCAGCGGTCACGTTGCACGCGGCGCTCAGGAATGTAGCCGATCAGTTTGTGCATGATCCGCGGGCCGTGATTACTGTCGATCAGGCTCCAGAAATCATCCAGTTCGCTTTCGCTCGGGCGGGTCTGCGGGCCGAAGATCTGGCGGAAGCTTTTCACCAGCGCGTCGCGGGTAAACGCGCGGCCGATCATCCAGCCCAATGGGCTGAGCAGCAGTTTTTGCATTAATACGGGGCGATGGGTCTCCGGGAACAACCCACCGTTGAGAAACACGCAACTGGCAACCTCGATCTGCTCTTCGTAATGCCGCGCGAGCAGTTCCTGCGCGACGCTATCGCCATAGTCGTGAGCAAGGATGTGCACCGGTTGCTCGACCTGCAAATGTGCAAGCAACGCCTGTTGCAGATCGGCCTGCTCAAGAAGGCTGTAGCTGTGATTGACCGGTTTGGCCGAATCGCCGAAACCGAGCATGTCGCAAGCGATCACCCGATAACGCTGGGCCAGTGGCTGCCACAGGTAATGCCAGTCCCAACTGGCGGTCGGGAAGCCGTGGATCAGCAGCAGCGGCTCGCCCTGCCCCGTCGTCCAGTAACGGATCGGCTGGCCACGAAAGACAAACGTCTGGCTGCGTTTGCGCCAGACACACAGAGGAATCTCGGCAAGAGGCATTAGAGTTTATATCCGGGGTCTTGTTTATCGAGTTTGCGCAGCAGCGCCGGCCAGGCCAGCGCGCCACCCATGCCTTGAGCACTTTTGGTGACGCCGGCGATCATCGCCTTGGCGCCCGCCAGAATCTGCGGTTCGATGGCGATGAGTTCAGCGCCGCCGGTCTGCGCCATCACCTGGATGTCGCAGGCGCGCTGGAAGGTGAACATCATCAGAAAGGTATCGGCGATGGTGCCGCCACAAGTCAGCAGACCGTGGTTGTGCAGCATCAGGAAATTGTTCTCGCCCAGGTCGGATTGCAAGCGCGCCTTCTCTTCGTGGTTAAGCGCAACACCTTCATAGCCGTGATAGGCCAGGCTCGACAGCACGAACAATGATTGCTGGCTAATCGGCAACACGCCCTGCTTCTGCGCCGACACCGCCACACCCGAGGCCGTGTGTGTATGCAGCACGCAAACCACATCGTGCCGTACTTCGTGTACGGCGCTGTGAATGGTGTAACCCGCCGGGTTGATTTCGTAAGGGCTGTCCATGAGTTTATTGCCGGCCTGATCGACTTTCACCAGGCTCGACGCAGTGATTTCGTGGAACATCAGGCCGAACGGATTGATCAGGAAATCTTCGGTGCCCGGCACCTTGGCGGAAATATGGGTGAAGATCAGATCGTCCCAGCCATGCAATGCGACCAGACGATAACAGGCGGCGAGATCGACTCGGGTCTGCCATTCCGCGGCGCTGACCTGGTCTTTGACATTAAGGGACGATTGGACGGGGGCTACGCTCACTGTATGCACCTCTGCGTTCTTCTTGTTTTACACGTCTGTGCAGTCTAGTCAGGCGCAGTCGATCGCGTAGTTGCATTGCCAGCCAGCTTGATGACTGAGCGGGTCAGCAACGCAAACGCCTTGGATCCAGGTCAAAGCAACGACGCCAACAACGGCGCGGCGAACAGGTTGAGCAACCCGGTCAACACCATCACCAGACCCGCCACAGAGCCTTCTTCGCCGCCGACTTCATGCGCCCGACTGACACCAGCACCGTGCGCGCCGACACCGAACAGCGCGCCACGCGCCAAGGCGCTGCGCAACGGCAACCACTTCAAAAGCACGCCACCCAGCATCGCACCGAATACGCCAGTGAACATCACGAACACTGCGGTCAATTCCGGCACTCCACCCAAGTCCTGCGCCAGCGGCATGGCGAACGGCGTGGTGATCGAACGCGGCACCAGTGACATCGTTACCGAACTGTCCAGCGCCAACGCCTTGGCCAGCCCGAACGAGGTGCCGATCGATGCCGCACTGCCGGCGACCATGCCCAGCAGCAATGCTGGCCAGTGCCGCATCAGCAGGCGCCGCTGCTGCCAGATCGGCACGGCGAAGGCGACGGTGACCGGGCCAAGCACCATCATCAGCCAATGGGTGTTGCTCGAATATTCGGCGTAAGCAGTGTGCAGCGGCACGGCGAGTGCCAGCAGCAGCACCGGTACCAGAATCAGCGGTGACAACAGGTATCGCCCGGTGCGGCGATAAATCCAGCGGCTGAACAGATACGCCAACAGGGTGAAGGCGAGCCAGAACATCGGCATCAGTTCAAGCTTCATGGGAACGCCTCATGCGCACAGCCAACTCTACGGTGAACGCTGTCACCAGCATGACCATCAACGTGCTGGCGCCGATTACCAGCAGAATCCGCCAGCCGTCATTGCGCAACAGCGCGCCGTAATCCAGCAGGCTCATAAGCGCCGGAATGAAAAACAGCAACATCTCGGCCATCAGTAAGCCTGCGCCCAGTTGCAGCGCTGCGGGTTTGATCCAGCCAAAGGCGAACGTCAGCAGCAACACCGCCATGCCGATCACGCCACCGGGAATCGGCAGGGCCAGCCACGTGGCGAGTTGGCAGCCGAGCAGGTAGAGGCCGAGCAACACGGCCAGCTCGGCGAATAAACGGGAAAGATACTTAAGGGTGGCGGCGTTCATATGGTTTTGCTCCTGACTGGAGCTCATTTTACGAAGCGACCTCCCATCCCTGAAGCGAATTGTTAGACTCAAAGCCATTCCAAAACGGAATCAGGCGAATGGAATTCAAACAGCTACGCAGTTTTGTCGAAGTCATGCATCAGGGCGGGTTTACTCAAGCCGCGAAAACCCTGCACATCAGTCAATCGGCGGTGAGTAAACAAGTCGCGCAACTGGAACAGAGCCTCGGCACGCCGTTGCTCGAACGGCTGGGCTCACAGTTACGCCTGACCGCCGCCGGCAGCGTGGTACTGCAACGGGCCGAAGGCATGCTGCGCTTGCGCAATGAGTTGCTCGTTGAACTGGACGACCTCAGCCACCTGGCCCGTGGCGAATTACGCCTCGGTTTGCCACTGCTGGGCAGTGATGCACTGTTTGCCGGGCTGTTTGCCGAATACCGCCGACGCTACCCGAACATCAGCATTCAGTTGCTTGAGGGGGGTAGTCGCAACATTGAGCAAGCGGTGTTGAGCGGTGAACTGGAGTTGGGCGGCAGCCTGTTGCCGAAAGATCCACAGTTCGACTTTCAGCCGTTCTGCGACGAGAAACTCGACGCCCTGTTACCGATGGATCACCCATTGGCGACACGGGGTGAGATTGGTCTGGAGGAGTTGGCCGACACGCCGTTTCTGCTGTATCAGCGCAGCTTTGTGCTCAACGACCGCTTGCTGCAGGCCTGTCAGCAACTGGGTTTCACACCCAAAGAAGGTGGACGCAGTGGTCAGGCGGATTTTCTCGCGGCACTGGTGGCTGCCGGGCAAGGCGTGGTGCTGTTGCCCAGCGTGGTCGCGCGCGGCCTGGTGCGACCCGGCGTGGTGCGCCTGACCTTGCGAGCGCCGGACTATTTGCGCTGGGACATCGCGTTCATCTGGCGTCAGGGCGCTTATCTGTCGAACGCTGCACAAGCCTGGCTGGCCCTGGTGCGCGAGCGGCCGATCAACCCTTGAGTGTATCGATCAGCTGCGCCAACCAAGGCTCGGCGTCGGTTTCCGGGGTGACGCTTTCGCTGGCGTCGATGCGCAGCATGTCCTGCGCTTCACGCAGGCCAAGCTCGGCGAACAGTTCACGCATTTGCTCACCGCCACCGCAAAAGGTATCGCCGTAGCTGGCATCGCCCAAGGCAATCACTGCGCCCGGCAAACCGCGCCAGGCGGCCGGCAATTGATCACGAATGGTCGAATACAGCGGTTGCAGATTGTCCGGCAATTCGCCCATGCCGGTGGTCGAAGTCACCGCGAGAAACGCTTCAGGCGCGAAAGACTGGATATCGGCCAGGCTGGCGCGCGGGTTGTAGAAGGTTTCAAAGCCGGCGGCTTTCAGCAGGTTCTGGGCGTGGCGGGCGACTTCTTCGGCGGTGCCGTAGACCGAACCGGAGAGGATGGCGACTTTCATCAATCTGATCCTGAAACTTAAAAAATGAGCGGCGATATTAACAGCCTGAGCCAAGAAGTTGCGATTGGCTCTCAATGCGCATTGCTGACCTGTAGACAGCTTCCACTGATCTTTTAAAATGCCTGCCACTGACAACTCTGAAAGGATTCAAAGATGATCAACGCCAGTCTGCTGCAATTGGTAATCAACGCATCAAACGACGGAATTGTGGTCGCGGAGAAGGAAGGTGAACAGGACAACATCCTGATTTACGTCAATCCGGCCTTCGAACGCATGACCGGTTACACCAGCGAGGAAATTCTCTATCAGGACTGCCGCTTTCTGCAGGCCGGAGACCGGGATCAAGAAAGTCTGGAGCTGATTCGCGAAACACTGCGCCGCAATGGTTCATGCCGGGAAATCCTGCGCAACTATCGCAAGGACGGCACGCCGTTCTGGAATGAACTGTCGGTGTCAACGGTGAAAAACGCCGATGACGGGCAGACGTACTTTATCGGGGTACAAAAGGACGTGACCGTTCAGGTCAAGGCACAGCAAAGAGTGGCGCAGTTGGAGGCGCAGGTCGCGGCCCTGCAAAGTGAACTGGCTGCCTTGAAAGCGACGAACGGCGCAAACAAAACAGCGAACTGATGGTCAGTAACTACAATCACCAATGACTTTGTAACTATTACTTTCGAGCGCACCATGCAACGCGACGCCCTCCTGACCCAGGATGAGCTGGATTTCATCCAGACCATGCAGCACAACCCGCAATTGAACGTGCGGGATGCGACGTCGAGTCTATTGGTTAATGGTGGTTCGCAGATCCGTGATTTGCTCACGCGCCTGGCCGCTCATGAGCAAGTCACCATTCAGGCCAATTTCGAAAATCAACAGATGACTTTTCCACTGCACTTGGTGGAAGACGAGTTTCATGCGCTACATCTGCGCCTCGGTGTTCCGAGCATTTACGAAGACGGCCCGATGGTGCGCCCATGGCGGCTGACGCTCGAAGAGCCGGTGGCACTGGAAAACGCCAAAGGCCAGCCGGGCACGATGTGGGTGCACGAGGTTTCGCACAAAGGCGTACTGCTGGAAATGCGCAACAAGACCAAACCCCCCAAGCATTTCGCGTTGTGGTTCAGCCCTTCCGGCTATGAGCGGATTTCACTGCGCGGCCAATTCGAACGGGAAACCGAAAGCGGTTTCTACGCCTACGAACTGAGCCAAAGCGATGCGGATGAAACCGAACGCCTGCGCCAGTTCATTCTGCAACAACACCGCCTGACCCATCCCGCCCTGCACACCTGAGCCTCAGGTATCGAGCTTGCCTGCCAGTATCTGCATCAGACGCTGACGCATCGTCGCCCCTTCGTTGCCAACACAACCAATCGAAGTTCCGCTGAGGCTTTCCTGTGCCAGATCGGATGCATCCCCCGCCAGCAGCAACTGACAATCAAGACTCAAGGCCAACCGATTCAAACGCCGTGGCAATTCCGCGGCCGGTGCGTGGTTGGAAAACAGCACCAGAGCCTGTGGCTTGATCTTCTCGCAAACCAGCGTCAGCTCGTCGAACGGCTGGCCGGTGGTGAGCACCCGCACGCCCGAATCGCTGCTACTGAGAAACAGCGCAGCCACCAGCAATTCAAGTTCGCGGCACTGACCGGCCAGGGCACTGACAATGATCTTGCGCGGCTGTGAGCCGCGCAGAACGATGATTCGCTGCAGCACCCGCGCGCGCAGGTATCCATCGAGAAACAGCCACTCACTGGTTTGCCCAAAGGCTTCCTGACGCTGCAGCAATTGCCGCCAGAGCGGCATCAAGATGTCTTGAAACACGACCGGCAAAGCGTACGAAGAAAAAATCTGACCATAAACCCGATCCAGTTCGAAATCGTCGAAAGCACTGACCGCACGTTGCAACTGGTGCTGCCATTGCTGGTAGTCGGCCTGCACCAAATCATCGGGGATGATGTGTGCGAGCACCTTCAGCGGTTCGGTTTTAGCGAGGATCTTGCCAATCTTGCTGACCGCCACACCTCGGTCGATCCAATCGACGATGCTGCGAACGCGCTCGATATCTGACATCGAATACAAACGATGCCCACTTTCGGTGCGCGTCGGTTGAATCAAACCATAGCGCCGCTCCCAAGCGCGCAGGGTGACCGGGTTGACACCGGTCAACCGTGAAACTTCCCGAATGGGGAAAAGATCTTCGCGCTCGAGCGCAACAGATGCCTGCGAGGCAGGGCTGACGTCCGTCATGACAGGCATAGTACGTTCAACGTCCTTGTGGGCTTGGATCCTATTCTAACCCCGCGATGATCTGCGACGAAAGCCACTGGTTTAATCAGGAAAATAAGGAATAATCCTTGCTAGTTGAAATACGCAAGCCACTACCCCGGCCTGCGTCAGGCGAAACTCCTACCCGGAGCGACGCACCGAGATACGGAGATACATAATGTCTACTTCACCCGTTACGCTAATGGTCGCGCGCCGCGTCGCCGATGGCCGCTATCAGGATCTGATCATCTGGCTGCGCGAAGGCGAACAATTGGCCACCGACTTTCCCGGCTATCTGGGCTCCGGCGTGCTCGCCCCGCCGCCCGGCGATAACGAATTCC
The DNA here is from genome assembly GCF_044743385.1 of Pseudomonas sp. NPDC087639. NCBI lineage: Bacteria > Pseudomonadati > Pseudomonadota > Gammaproteobacteria > Pseudomonadales > Pseudomonadaceae > Pseudomonas > Pseudomonas sp. NPDC087639. Next base: position 66,904 of record NZ_JBIUWI010000022.1, read on the forward strand.
AGATCATTTTCCGCTTTGTCGATGAGCAGACTTTGCATGCGTGGGAGCATTCGGCTTCGCGTACAGCGTGGCTGGACCGTGGCAGCGATCTGTTTGCACACCCGAAAGAACACCGCGTCAGCGGCATCGAGGGCTGGTTCGGAACGGGCGCAATCGGTGCACGTCCGCCGCGCTGGAAACAGGCCGTTGCGATCTGGCTGGCGTTCTTTCCGGTATCACTGCTGTTCAACTTTGTCCTCGGCCCGCTCCTCGCAGACATGAGTCTGTTGCCACGGGTGTTGATCAGCACGGCCTGCCTGACGCCACTGATGGTTTACTTCTTTATTCCCTTGTCGACACGGTTGTTGGCGAACTGGTTGAACGGTGCGCCAACGCGCCCCTTGCCTGTTACGCCGTCAACACAAAATCGTTAAGGCAAGCCGTCGTAGTTCCACGGCACGCGTCGCTGGTATAGTTTTCGCTCCAACCGCGATGCGAGCCACTCATGACCACAAATTGCGCCCCGATCCTGATCACCGGTGCCGGCCAGCGCGTCGGTCTGCATTGCGCACAACGTTTGCTGGAAGACGGCCACCCGGTGATCTTCACCTACCGCAGCGAACGTCCCGGCGTGCAAATGCTGCGGGATCTGGGTGCCGTTGGTGTATTTGCTGACTTTTCCAGCGAAACGACCATCCTGGCATTCATCGCTGAATTGAAAGCCCTCACCGACAGCCTGCGGGCGATCGTGCACAACGCCTCCGAATGGCTGGCGGAAACCCCGGACAGTGACGCCGAAGCGTTCAGCCGCATGTTCAACATTCACATGCTCGCTCCCTACCTGATCAACCTGCACTGCGTCGGTTTGCTCCAGCAATCGACGCCCGCCGACATCATCCACATCAGCGACGATGTCACCCGCAAGGGCAGCAGCAAGCACATCGGTTACTGCGCGAGCAAAGCCGGGCTCGACAGCCTGACCCTGTCCTTCGCCGCCCGCTACGCGCCAGCAATCAAGGTCAACGGCATCGCGCCGGCCCTGCTATTGTTCAATCCCGACGACGACGCGGCGTACCGCGCCAAGGCACTGGCCAAATCCGCGCTGGGCATCGAACCCGGCAGCGAAGTGATCTACCAAAGCCTGCGCTATCTGCTCGACAATCCGTATGTCACCGGCACGACCCTGACCGTCAACGGCGGACGGCACGTCAAATAACCCCGCCCGCGAGGATGTTCCATGACCCGCTCCCTGCCCGAGAATTACCGCGAAATCCTCATCGGCCTCGGTGAAGACCCCGACCGCGAAGGATTACTCGACACTCCGGTACGTGCGGCCAAGGCCATGCAATACCTGTGTCACGGTTATGAGCAGAGCGTCGACGCGATCGTCAATGGCGCACTGTTTGCTTCGGACAGCGATGAGATGATCATCGTCGCGGACATCGAGTTGTACTCGTTATGCGAACATCACCTGCTGCCCTTCATCGGCAAGGCCCATGTGGCGTATATTCCGACCGGCAAAGTGTTGGGGTTGTCGAAGATCGCGCGACTGGTGGACATGTTCGCCCGACGCCTGCAGATCCAGGAGAATCTCACCCGGCAAATCGCCGATGCGGTGCAACAGGTCACTGATGCCGCCGGCGTCGCCGTGGTCATTGAGGCCAGACACATGTGCATGATGATGCGCGGTGTCGAGAAACAGAATTCGACCATGAACACCTCGGTCATGCTTGGCGCTTTTCGCGACTCGAGCAACACCCGCCAGGAGTTCCTGCAATTGATTGGACGGAGCAAATAAATGCCACAACTTCAACCGGGAATGGCGCGCATCCGGGTCAAGGATCTGCGCTTGCGCACCTTTATCGGGATCAACGAGGACGAGATCCTCAACAAGCAGGATGTGCTGATCAACGTCACCATTCTGTACGCCGCGCAGGAAGCGGTGCGTGATAACGACATCGACCATGCACTCAATTACCGCACCATCACCAAGGCGATCATCGCCCACGTCGAGGGCAACCGCTTTGCGCTGCTTGAACGACTGACTCAGGAATTGCTCGATCTGGTGATGAGCAACGGTTCCGTGCTGTACGCCGAAGTCGAAGTCGACAAGCCGCACGCGCTGCGTTTTGCCGAATCGGTGTCGATCACCCTCGCCGCCAGCCGCTGAGCGAGTCTGGCGCATTGGTCGCCAGACTTTTATCATCCGCGCCACGTATTGACTGCACAGAGCCCATCATGACCGAGCAACAACGCCTCGAACTCGAAGCCGCCGCCTTCCGCCGGCTGGTTGCGCACCTGGACAGCCGCAAGGACGTACAGAACATCGACCTGATGAACCTTGCCGGGTTCTGCCGCAACTGCCTGTCGAAGTGGTACAAGGCCGAAGCCGACGAGCGCCAGATCGAAGTCAGCCTCGACGACGCCCGCGAAGTGGTTTACGGCATGCCGTACGCCGAGTGGAAAGCCCAGTTTCAGCAAGAAGCCAACGCCGAACAACAAGCAGCGTTCGCCAAAGGAAAACCCAATGAGTGATCTCAACACCCTGCGCGCCAGCCTCAAAAGCGGCGAACACGTTTTCGCCGACACCTTGGCCTTCATCGCCGCCGGTTACGACTACCAGCCTCAGGCGTTCAACAACGGTGGCGTGGAAAACGCCGCCGGGCAGAACGAAGGTTCGTGCAAGACCCTGGGTCTGGCGCTGCTGGAAGGCTTGAGCAATGAGGAAGCGCTGCTGGCGTTTGGCGAACACTACCGTTCGGTGGTGGCCACGCCTGAGGGCAGTGATCACGGCAATATTCGTGCGTTGATCGCTAGTGGTCTGGCCGGTGTGAAGTTCACCGCGCCGCCCCTGACCCGCCGCTAATCTCAGCCCCATTACATTCCCTGCGGGAGCGAGCTTGCTCGCTTCCACATTTGAATGAACATAAAAAAACCGGCCGAAGCCGGTTTTTTTATGCCTGCGATCTTAGAACGAAGCGTTCTGCAGACCGTCCAGGTAACGCTCGGTGTCCAGTGCCGCCATGCAGCCAGCGCCGGCCGAGGTGATGGCCTGACGGTAAACGTGGTCAGCCACGTCACCGGCGGCAAAGATGCCTTCAACGCTGGTCGCAGTGGCGTTGCCGTCACGACCGCCCTGCACCACCAGATAACCGTCTTTGAGGGTCAACTGGCCTTCGAACAGCGAAGTGTTCGGGGTGTGGCCAATGGCGATGAACACGCCGTCGACTTTGATCTCGTCGAAGCTGCCGTCGTTGTTCTTCAGACGCGCACCGGTCACGCCCATGTTGTCGCCCAGGACTTCGTCCAGATTGGCGTTCAACTTGAGGATGATCTTGCCTTCAGCCACACGGGCATTGAGCTTGTCGATCAGGATCTTCTCGGCGCGGAAGGTTTCGCGACGGTGGATCAGGGTCACGGTGCTGGCGATGTTGGCCAGGTACAGCGCTTCTTCAACAGCGGTGTTGCCACCACCGACCACTGCAACAGGCTTGTTGCGATAGAAGAAACCGTCGCAGGTCGCGCAGGCCGAAACGCCTTTGCCCATGAACGCTTCTTCCGACGGCAGGCCCAGGTAACGAGCGCTGGCGCCGGTGGCGATGATCAGGGCGTCGCAAGTGTAGGTCGCGCTGTCGCCAGTCAGGCTGTACGGCTTGGAAGCGAAGTCCACGGCGTTGATGTGATCAAAGACGATCTCGGTTTCAAAACGCTCGGCGTGCTCGCGCATACGCTCCATCAGCACCGGGCCGGTGAGACCGTGAACATCGCCCGGCCAGTTGTCGACTTCGGTGGTGGTGGTCAGCTGACCGCCAGCCTGCATGCCGGTGATCAGCAGTGGCTTGAGGTTGGCACGGGCGGCATAGACCGCAGCGCTGTACCCGGCAGGGCCGGAACCGAGAATAATCACTCGCGAATGACGGACTTCAGACATGACCTGCTCCTGTTGACCGGGCCGAAAAACTGGCGCGGAACGCCGGACTGCCGGCGGGAATAAAAAAGGACCGTGGATAACCTTGGGGAAGGTATGAACTCGACAGTCCTGTAAAAAGTTGGGTGCAGCGTATCGAGGGGGGCAAGATTAAGGAAATACGGTTTAACAATCCAGCTCATAGGTGGTCTCTATGCCGACACACTGACGAGATGGACGTCTTTGTTACAGTGGATGTCGATCACTCTGCCGCGCTTTCGCAGCCATTGCAAAGTCGGTAAGGTCGGCGCGTTTTCCCTTGCTCGGAGCACCTTATGCCCGCCCCTGTTCTGTCCGGCCCGCAATACCTGCGCGAAGGCCTCAAACTGGTCCTTAGCCCCAGCCTGCGATTGTTTGTGCTGCTGCCGCTGGCCATCAACCTGGTGCTGTTCGTCGGATTGATCTATCTGGCCGGCCACCAGTTCAGCCTGTGGGTCGATACGCTGATGCCGTCGCTGCCCGAATGGCTGAGCTTTCTCAGCTACATCCTGTGGCCGCTGTTTGTCGTGCTCGTCGCACTGATGGTGTTTTTCAGCTTCACCATGCTCGCCAACATCATTGCAGCGCCCTTCAACGGCTTCCTCGCGGAAAAGGTCGAAGTGGTGGTACGCGGCACCGATGACTTCCCCGCCTTCAGCTGGGGCGAACTGATCGCGATGGTCCCGCGCACCCTCGCCCGAGAAATGCGCAAGCTTGGCTATTTCCTGCCGCGTGCGATCGGGTTGTTCATTCTATCGTTCATCCCGGTGGTGAACATCATCGCCGCGCCACTGTGGTTGCTGTTCGGCGTGTGGATGATGGCGATCCAGTACATCGACTACCCGGCGGATAACCACAAACTGGGCTGGAACGAAATGCTCGCCTGGCTGCGGCAGAAGCGCTGGCAGAGCATTAGCTTTGGCGGGATCGTTTATCTGGTGCTGCTGATTCCGGTGGTCAATATTCTGATGATGCCGGCTGCGGTGGCCGGTGCGACGTTGTTCTGGGTACGTGAACGTGGTGCCGAGAATCTGGTGACTCAGCGCTAGACCCGTCACAAATCCATCATCCGAATGTCACAAGCACGACATGGCCTCAGCCGACACTGAGGTCATGACGACAGCTCTGCACATCACTCTGATCACCGAAACCTTCCCACCGGAAATCAACGGTGTGGCCAACACCCTTGGCCGCCTGTGCGATGGATTGCGCGCGCGTGGGCATCAGGTCGAATTGGTGCGTCCACGTCAGGCCGACGATCCACAGCGCAATGAAGACGACGCCCTGCTGCTGTGCCGGGGTTGGCCGTTACCGGGCTATCCTGGGCTGCAATGGGGTCAATCGTCGATGCACAAATTGCTGCGACGCTGGAAGCGCCAGCGCCCGGATGTGTTGTATATCGCGACTGAAGGGCCGCTGGGTTTGTCGGCGTTGCGGGCAGCGCGGCGACTGGGGATCTCGGTGGTCAGCGGTTTTCATACGAATTTCCAGCAATACACCAGTCAGTACGGCCTTGGCCTCTTGACCCGCATGCTTACGCATTACCTGCGCTGGTTTCACAACCGTTCGGCGCTGACGCTGGTGCCGAGCGTGAGCCAGCGCCTGGAGCTGGAGCGTCGGCATTTCGAGCGTCTGGCGCTACTGTCCCGAGGTGTGGACAGCCAGTTGTTTCATCCGGCCAAGCGTTTGAACGCTCTGCGTGAGCAATGGGGATTAGGCGAGCGAGACATTGCGGTGATTCATGTAGGACGGCTCGCGCCGGAGAAAAACCTTGGCTTGCTCAAACGCAGCTTCGAAAAACTGCGAAGCACTTATCCACAGCGCAATCTGAAGCTGATCGTGGTCGGTGACGGGCCGCAACGAATGGCATTGGAAAAGGATCTGCCCGACGCGATCTTCTGCGGCTCACAGCGCGGTGAAGCGTTGGCGGCGCACTATGCGTCGGGCGATGTGTTTCTGTTTCCGAGCCTGACCGAAACTTTTGGCAACGTCGTGCTGGAAGCACTGGCCTCAGGACTTGGGGTGATCGCTTACGATCAGGCAGCAGCGGCGCAGCATATTCGCCATGGCTACAACGGCGTGCTGGCGATGCCCGGCGATGAAGAAGCGTTTTGCGATGCGGCGGCGTGGTTGCTTGAGGAAGAAGAAACGTTACGTTGCGTGCGCCTGAATGCCCGGCAGCATGCGAGTCGCCAAGGGTGGGCGGCGATCATTGAGCAGTTTGAAAGTCACTTGCGGGGGGCGTGTGTGGGGGAGCAGGTGGTGCCGAATGCTCAGACATTGCCCTGAATCTTTACTGAGAGTGAAGGCGTCATCGCAAGCAGGCTCACTCCTACATTGATCGCATTTCATAAGGAAGAACACGGTCAATGGCAGGAGTGAGCCTGCTCGCGATAGCGTCAGTGAGAGCGCCCGTTAAACCAGCGTCATCAACGCATCACGGCTGAACGGCAGAATGTCCTGCTCACGCCCTTCGCGTACTTTCAGCGCCCAGTCCGGATCGACCAGCAGGGCACGGCCCACCGCCACCAGATCAAACTCCTCTTTGTTCAGACGCTCCAGCAGGTTCTCCAGACTGGCTGGTTGAGCAACCTTGTCGGTGTTAACCATGAACTGCAGGAACTCACCATCCAGGCCGACGCTGCCGACAGTGATGGTCGGTTTGCCAGTCAGTTTGCGCGTCCATCCGGCCAGGTTCAGCTCGGAGCCGTCGAATTCCGGCTCCCAGAAGCGGCGAGTCGAGCAGTGGAAAATATCCACACCAGCGTCGGACAACGGTTTGAGGAACTCGCCCAACGCTTCCGGTGTTTGCACCAGACGCGCGGTGTAGTCCTGCTGCTTCCACTGCGAGAAACGGAAGATGATCGGGAAACTTTCTCCGACCGCCGCACGCACCGCTTGAATCAGTTCGATGGCGAAACGCGAACGGTTGGCCAGGCTGCCGCCGTATTCGTCGGCGCGCTGGTTGCTGCCTTCCCAGAAAAACTGGTCGACCAGATAACCGTGGGCGCCGTGGATTTCGACGCCGTCCATGCCAATGCTTTGCGCATCCTTGGCCGCTTGAGCGAACGCGGCGATGACGTCCTGGATATCCTGTTTGGTCATGCCGTGCACGACGACCTGACCATCCTTGAGTTTTTCCGTCGGGCCATAACCCGGCACGCTGGCGTCCGGCTCGGTGCCGATGCGACGAACACTGCCGACGTGCCACAGTTGCGGAACGATCTTGCCGCCCTCAGCGTGTACGGCATCGACCACTTTTTTCCAACCGGCCAACGGCGCTTCACCAAAGAACTGCGGGACGTTCGGATAGCCGTTGGATGCCTGGTGGCCGACAGTGGTGCCTTCGGTGATGATCAGGCCCACACCCGCGGCTGCGCGGCGGCGGTAGTACTCGATGACCTTGGAGTTGGGTACGCCACCCGGGGAAAACGAACGGGTCATAGGCGCCATGACCACACGGGTCGGCAGTTCGAGCGCACCGAGGTGGAACGGTTTGAACAAGGCTTGAACGGGCATCGAAAGGCTCCACAAAAACGTTATCGAGGGCATAAAACCATATGACGGCGATAATATGCGTGAAGACATCAACGCGATAGCACTATTGATCTGAATGATTAAGGGACAAAAGGCAGGCAAAAAAAAATCGCAGCTCAAGGGCTGCGATTTTCGTGTTTCAGCTCAACGCTTTTTCAATCGCGTGCACGATGGTCGGATCATCCGGCGCCGTGCGCGGCGAGAACCGGGCCAGCACCCGGCCGTCCTTGCCGAGCAGAAACTTTTCGAAATTCCAGGTGATATCACCGGGAAATTCCGCGCCCTCGCCCGCCAGCAGACGGTAGAGCTGATGACGGTCGTGACCGTTGACTTCGAGCTTGCTCGACAACGGGAACGTCACGCCATAGTTGAGGCTGCAGAACTCTTGAATTTCCTGTTCGGTGCCTGGTTCCTGACCGGCAAACTGGTTGCACGGCAGGCCCAACACACTGAAGCCTTTACCTTTGAATTGCTGATGGAGGTTTTCCAGCGCCGCATACTGTGGGGTCAAGCCGCATTTGGAGGCGACGTTGACCACCAGCACGACTTGGCCCTTGAAGGGCGCCAGCGGTAGCTCCTGACCATCCAGGGCTGTCAACTTAAGGTCGTGAAAAGCACTCATGACGAACTCCAGGATTCCCGTGTTCTACTCGAAACAGCCACTTGGCGAGGCCACCAAGGACAGCCGCGGACTAAAAAGGCGCCCGCAGGCGCCTCTCCAGTTCTCAAAAGCTTAGCGCAGAAAATCAGTGGTGATGGCCACCTTCGCCATGGACGTGGCCATGAGCGACTTCTTCCTGGCTGGCGTCACGGATAGCAACGATCTTCACTTTGAAGTTCAGGCGCTGACCGGCCAGAGGGTGGTTGCCGTCGACAGTCACGTCGTCGCCGTCCAGGTCACGGATAGTGACGATTTGCATTTGGCCGTCCGGCGCCGAAGCGTGGAACTGCATGCCGACTTCCAGCTCGTCAACGCCTTCGAACATGCTGCGGCTCAGGGTGCTGACCAGCTCAGCAGCGTATTCGCCGTAAGCGTCTTCTGGCTCAACGGAAACGTCCAGCTCATCACCAACAGCTTTGCCTTCCAGAGCTTTTTCCAGGCCCGGGATGATGTTGCCTGCGCCTTGCAGGTAGACCAGCGGAGCGCCGCCGGCGGAGCTGTCGATGACCTCACCAGCGTCGTTGGTCAGGGTATAGTCGATGGAGACAGCCTTATTGGCGGCGATCAGCATGGGGCGAGACCTTTTGCATAAGAATATAGAAAGGCCAAGTTTAGCGAAGCAATCGCGCGAAAGCGAACACAACCCGGACAAACGGGATTCGACGATCAGCGGCTTCCATCAGGACGAAGACGGTCACTGGGTGGTCGAGCTTTCCTGTGGCCATACCCAACACCTGCGCCATCAGCCGCCATGGCAATCGCGAGCGTGGGTGCTGGACCCGGCGCAACGTATTGAAAAAATAGGCCAACCCTTTGCCTGCGGTTGGTGCGCACAAGGCTCGGTTAGCGATAACCTTGGCGACTGAATTTCGGCAGATCGTCAGCTATAGACGGCAGCCATTGCCATGCACCCTTAGAGAATTCGCATGCAAACTTTTTTTATCGCACCCACCGATTTTGGTGTGGGTCTGACCTCCATCAGCCTCGGGCTGGTGCGTACGCTTGAACGGGCCGGGCTGAAAGTCGGCTTCTTCAAACCGATTGCCCAGCCGCATCCCGGCGACACAGGCCCTGAGCGCTCCACCGAGCTGATGGCTCGCACCCACGGCCTGAAACCGCCGCAGCCGCTGGGTCTTGCCCATGTCGAGCGGATGCTCGGCGACGGTCAGCTCGATGAGTTGCTCGAAGAAATCATCGCCCTGTATCAGCAGGCCGCCGTCGGCAAAGACGTGCTGGTGGTTGAAGGCATGGTGCCGACCCGCAGCGCCAGTTACGCCGCGCGGGTCAATCTGCATCTGGCCAAAAGTCTCGATGCCGAGGTGATCCTGGTTTCGGCGCCGGAAAACGAAGTGCTCGCCGAACTCTCCGGCCGCGTCGAACTGCAGGCGCAGTTGTTCGGTGGCCCGAAAGACCCGAAAGTCCTCGGCGTGATCCTCAACAAGGTCAAGACCGACGAGAGCATGGACGCCTTCGCCTCGCGTCTGAAGGAACATTCGCCACTTCTGCGCAGCGGTGATTTCCGCCTGCTCGGCTGCATCCCGTTCCAGCCGGAACTCAACGCGCCCCGTACTCGCGACGTCGCCGACCTGATGGGCGCGCAAGTGCTCAACGCTGGCGACTACGAAACCCGGCGCATGACCAAAATCATCATCTGCGCACGGACCATGCGCAACACTGTCGAGTTGCTCAAGCCCGGCGTGCTGGTGGTAACGCCGGGGGATCGCGACGACATCATCCTCGCCGTCAGCCTCGCCGCAATTAATGGCGTGCCGCTGGCCGGCCTGTTGCTGACCAGCGACACCCTGCCCGATCCGCGCATCATGGACTTGTGCCGAGGTGCCTTGCAGGCCGGTTTACCAGTGTTGTCGGTGAGCACAGGCTCTTACGACACCGCCAATCTGCTAAACGGCCTGAACAAGGAAATCCCGATCGACGACCGTGAGCGCGCGGAGATCATCACCGATTTCGTCGCCAGCCATCTCGATGCCAACTGGCTGCATCAGCGTTGCGGCACGCCAAGAGAAATGCGTCTGTCACCGGCCGTGTTCCGCTATCAATTGATCCAGCGCGCCCAGGCCGCGAACAAGCGCATCGTCCTGCCCGAAGGCAGCGAACCGTTCACCGTGCAAGCGGCGGCGATCTGCCAGGAACGCGGGATTGCCCGTTGCGTGTTGCTGGCCAAACCCGAAGACGTCGAAGCCGTAGCCCGCGCTCAGGGCATCGTGTTGCCGCCGGGGCTGGAAATCCTCGACCCGGATCTGATCCGTGAGCGCTACGTCGAACCGATGGTCGCCCTGCGCAAAAGCAAAAGCCTCAACGCGCCGATGGCCGAGCAGCAACTGGAAGACACCGTGGTGATCGGCACGATGATGCTGGCGCTGGACGAAGTCGACGGGCTGGTCTCAGGTGTGATCAACACCACCGCCAACACCATCCGTCCGGCTCTTCAGCTGATTAAAACCGCGCCGGGCTGCACGCTGGTGTCCTCGGTGTTCTTCATGCTGTTTCCCGAAGAAGTGCTGGTCTACGGCGACTGCGTGATGAACCCGCACCCAAGCGCCGCCGAACTGGCAGAGATCGCCCTGCAAAGCGCCGACTCGGCGGCTGCGTTCGGCATTACCCCGCGCGTGGCGATGATCAGCTACTCCAGCGGTGAATCAGCCACGGGCGAAGAAGTCGAAAAGGTGCGTGAAGCCACCCTGCTCGCCCACGAGCAACAGCATTCGCTGCTGATCGACGGCCCGCTGCAATACGACGCCGCCGCCAACGAAACCGTGGCCCGGCAATTGGCGCCAAACAGCCAGGTCGCCGGTCGCGCGACAGTGTTCGTGTTCCCCGACCTCAACACCGGCAACACCACCCACAAAGCCGTGCAGCGCAGCGCCGACTGCGTCAGCCTAGGCCCGATGCTGCAAGGCCTGCGCAAACCGGTGAACGACCTGCCGCGCGGCGCGCAGGTCGACGACATCGTCTACACCATCGCACTCACCGCGATTCAAGCCGCCAACCGACCTATGGATGTGTAAATGCTGGACTTTCTACCTGCACCGCTGCGCGGTGTAATCGCCTCACTGCTGTTGGCGCTCAACACGATTCTGCTCTGCTCGTTTCTGTTTTGTGTGGCGTTGATCAAGGCCCTGCCGTTCGCGATCACCCAGCGCGTTGCCGGATGGCTGATGAGCCACACCCACGAAGCCTGGATCAGCAATAACAAAGGGTGGATGAACCTGGTGCGCCGCACCCGCTGGCACCTCAGCGGTCTGCAAGGCCTGGACTACAAGCACTCGTACCTGATCACCAGCAACCATCAGAGCTGGGTCGATATCCTGGTGCTGCAATACGTGCTCAACCGCCGCATCCAGCCGCTGAAATTCTTCCTCAAGCAGGAGCTGATCTGGGTCCCGGTGATCGGTCTGGCCTGGTGGGCGCTGGGCTTCCCGTTTATGAAGCGCTACTCCAAGGCCTACCTTGCAAAGCACCCGGAGAAAAAAGGCAAAGACCTGGAAACCACCCGCAAGACCTGCGCGAAGTTTCGCAACAACCCCGTGGGGATTTTCAACTTCGTCGAAGGCACGCGCTTCACTGAAAGCAAGCATGCTCAACAGCAATCACCCTTCAAATACCTGCTCAAGCCCAAGGCCGGCGGCATTGCCTTTGTGCTCGATGCCATGGGTGAACAGCTGGAATCGATCGTCAACGTGACCATCCATTATCCGGCAGGGCGTCCGGGATTCTGGGACCTGCTATGCGGCAACGTGCGGGACGTAGTGGTGCACTTTGAAGAGCTGAAGATCCCGCAGCAATTCATCGGCAAGAACTACGACCAGGACGGCGAATATCGCCTGCAGTTCCAGGGCTGGATCAACCAGCTGTGGCTGGACAAGGATGCGCTGCTGGAGCAAATGCACCGCGAATATCCAGCCAAACACTAGCCCCCTGTGGGAGCGAGCCTGCTCGCGAAAGCGGTGGATCAGCTTGCAAAGATGTTGAATGAGATAACGCTTTCGCGAGCAGGCTCGCTCCCACAGTTTTGATCGCCGTATGCCCGAATAAAAAAGCCCGCCGATGATCACTCATCGACGGGCTTTTTTTGCGGCTTGAAACTGGAAGCTTGTCGCTGCTTCAGTGCTTAGATCGCGCCACGCTTACGCAGCAGATCCAGCACTTGCTTGACGCTCTCTTCCAGCGTCAGCGACTGAGTATCAATCACCAGATCAGCATTCAGCGGCACGTCATACGGGAAAGACTCGCCCGGAATATTATCGCCACCCGCCGCATACAACCCTTGCGGATCACGCTCGGCACAGACGGTCGGCGAAGCCTGCACATAAACCGTCAGCAGACGCTCCTGACCGATCAGCTCCTTGGCCTGCTCGCGACCTTCAGCACTTGGTGCAACGAATGCAGCCAGGGTCAGCAGGCCCGCCTCGTTGAACTGACGCGCCACATGAGCTGCACGACGCCAGTTCTCGGTACGGCCGGCGCGATCCTGTGGCAGACCTTTATTCAGGTCGTGACGCAGGTTCTGACCATCCAGCACAAACACTGCGCGGCCCATGTCGAACAGCTTGCGCTCGACCGCATAGGCCAGCGTGCTCTTGCCCGCGCCCGACAAACCGCTGAACAGCACGGTGGCCGGTTGCTGGCCGAAACGCTGAGCGCGCTCTTCAGTGGCAACATGCGCCAGTTTGCCGTGGTGCGAAGCCGTACCGTGAGCCAGTGGCTGAGCGACGATCATGCCAGCGCCGACGGTGCCGTTGGTCAAACGGTCGATGATGATGAATGCGCCGGTGGTGCGGTTGCTCTCGTAACCGTCGAGGGCGATCGGCGCGTCGAGCGCGATCTTCACCTTGCCGATTTCGTTGAGCTGCAACGCGCTCGCCGGGCCTTCTTCAAGGGTATTCACATCGACCTTGTTGACGATGCTGGCGATGGAGCCCGGCACGTAACTGGTCGCACGTTTGATGTCATATTTCTTGCCCGGCAGCATCGGTTCTTCAGCCATCCACACCAGCATCGCTTCGAAGCTGTCGGTAACCGGCGGCACGTTGTCGGCATGCACCAGCAGGTCGCCACGGGAGATGTCGATTTCGTCTTCCATGGTCAGCGTCACCGCTTGACCTGGACCGGCGTGTTCCAGCTCACCTTCGAAAGTGACGATGGATTTGACGCGGCTGCTCTTGCCCGACGGCAACACCACGACTTCGTCGCCCTTCTTGACGATGCCGCTGGCCAGAGTGCCGGCGAAACCGCGGAAGTTCAGGTTCGGACGGTTGACGTACTGCACCGGGACACGCAGATCGGTGAAGTTGCGGTCGCCCGCCACTTCCACGGTCTCGAGGATTTCCATCAGCGACTGGCCGGTGTACCACGGCGAGCGCTCGGACTTGTTCACTACGTTGTCGCCCTTCAGAGCGGACATCGGCACAAAGTGCATGCTGGTCGGCTTCAACTTCAAGCCTTCGGCGAACTTCAGGTAGTCGGCCTTGATCGACTCGAACACGCCTTCATCAAAGTCCTTGAGGTCCATCTTGTTGATGGCGACAACGATGTGCTTGATGCCCAGCAACGAGGCGATGAAGCTGTGACGACGGGTCTGGGTCTGCACGCCGTAACGGGCGTCGACCAGAATGATCGCCAGGTCACAGGTGGACGCACCGGTGGCCATGTTGCGGGTGTACTGCTCATGGCCGGGGGTGTCGGCGATGATGAATTTGCGTTTGGCGGTAGAAAAGTAGCGGTAGGCAACATCAATGGTGATGCCCTGCTCGCGCTCGGCCTGCAGGCCGTCGACCAGCAACGCCAGGTCGATGTCTTCGCCGGTGGTGCCGACTTTCTTCGAATCGCGGGTGATGGCTTCCAGGTGATCTTCGTAGATCATCTTGGAGTCGTGCAGCAGCCGCCCGATCCGGGTGCTCTTGCCGTCATCGACGTTACCGCAGGTCAAAAAGCGCAGCAGCTCTTTACTTTCGTGCTGGCCCAGGT
>NZ_JBIUWI010000023.1:0-429 GCF_044743385.1 Pseudomonas sp. NPDC087639
TGATCGGCAACCAGGACGTCAGCGGCATGAGCCCCAAGGATCGCGACATCGCCATGGTGTTCCAGTCCTACGCGCTGTACCCGACCATGAGCGTGCGCGAGAACATCGAGTTCGGTCTGAAGATTCGCAAGATGCCGCAGTCGGCGATCGACGAAGAAGTCGCCCGCGTGGCCAAGCTGTTGCAGATCGAACACCTGCTCAACCGCAAGCCGGGCCAGCTCTCCGGTGGTCAGCAACAACGTGTGGCGATGGGCCGTGCGTTGGCGCGTCGGCCGAAGATCTATCTGTTCGACGAACCGCTGTCCAACCTCGACGCCAAGCTGCGCGTCGAGATGCGCACCGAAATGAAACTGATGCACCAGCGCCTGAAAACCACCACGGTCTACGTGACCCACGACCCGAGCGAAGCGATGACCCGGGGCGACACCG
>NZ_JBIUWI010000023.1:439-29691 GCF_044743385.1 Pseudomonas sp. NPDC087639
AAGGACGGCATCATCCAGCAGTTCGGTACGCCAAAAGAGATCTACAACGACCCGGCCAACCTGTTCGTGGCGAGTTTCATTGGTTCGCCGCCGATGAACTTCATCCCGCTGCGTCTGCAACGCAAGGACGGTCGTCTGCTGGCGCTGCTCGACAGCGGCCAGGCGCGTTGCGAGTTGCCAATGGGTATGCAGGACGCCGGTCTCGAAGATCGCGAAGTGATCCTCGGCCTGCGCCCGGAACAGATCGTACTGGCGAACGGCGAGGGCAATGGCCTGCCGAGCATTCGCGCTGAAGTGCAGGTCACTGAACCGACCGGTCCGGACACCTTGGTGTTCGTCAACCTGAACGACACCAAGGTCTGCTGCCGTCTGGCACCGGACGTGGCACCGCAGGTGGGCGAGAGCCTGACGCTGCAATTCGATCCGTCGAAAGTTTTGTTGTTCGATGCCAAGACTGGTGAGCGTCTGGGCGTTGCCGGCCAACCGCAGACCGATGCGCGGTCTGCGAACGTTGCCCAGTTCAAAGGCCGCTGAATATCAACATGTGTGAGCAAACTTTTGTGGTGAGGGGATTTATCCCCGATGGGTCGCGAAGCGGCCCCAGAAGCCGGGTCTGCTGCGCAGAACATCGGGGATAAATCCCCTCGCCACAGGGTTCGATGCTGCACTTTATGTAAACCGCGTTAGATAAAAACAGTTAATAACAATAAAGACGAGGATGTAGGGATGAAAAAGAAACACGTCAATGCCCGGTTGATCTGCCAAGTGTCAGCTGCGGCGGCATTGGTGCTGGCCGGCAATGCGATGGCAGCGGATGCCTTCAGTTCCGATTCGAAATGGATGACCGGCGACTGGGGTGGCGAGCGGACCAAGCTGATCGAGCAGGGTATCGACATCAAGGCGGACTACGTCGGTGAAATGGGCGCCAACCTGAACGGCGGCTACAACGACGACAAGACCGGCCGCTACAGCGACCAGTTCGGTCTGGGCGTGGCACTTGATCTGCAAAAGCTGTGGGGCTGGGACAACACCCAGGCCAAGATCCAACTGACCAACCGTAACGGTCAAAACATCTCCAACGACCGCGTGGGCGATCCGCGTGCCGGTACCTTGAGTTCGTCTCAAGAAGTTTACGGCCGTGGCCACATGGTACGTCTGACCCAGTTGTGGATTCAGCACCAGTTCTTCGATAACAAGCTCGACGTCAAGGCCGGTTACTTCGGTGAAGGCGAAGACTTCAACACCTTCCCGTGCGAATTCCAGAACCTGGCGTTCTGCGGTTCCCAGGTCGGTAACTGGGCCACCAACATCTGGTACAACTGGCCTGTCAGCCAGGCCGCGATCCGCGTGAAGTACAACATCAACGACGAGCTCTACGCGCAGATCGGCGCGTACAACCAGAACCCGTCGCAGCTGGAACACGGCAACGGCTTCAAACTCAGCGGCAGCGGCACCAAAGGCACCGTGTTGCCGGTCGAGCTGGTCTGGTCGCCGAAGGTCAACAGCCTGCCGGGCGAATACCGCGTCGGTTACTACAAGAGCACGGCGAATGCTGATGATGTTCGTGAAGACATCAATGGTTTCGACGCTGCCACTACTGGCAACGCCTACAAGACCCACAGCAGCAAAAGCGGCTACTGGTTCGTCGCGCAACAGCAACTCACCAGCCACAACGGTGATGCCTCGCGCGGTCTGAATATCGCGGCGAACGCCACGTTCCACGACAAGGACACCAACTTCATCGACAACTACCAGTCGGTGATGTTTGTCTACAAGGGCCCGTTCGATGCTCGTCCGAAGGATGACATCGGTATCGGCGCAGCGCGTATCCACGTCAACGATGACGTGAAGAAAAACGCCGAGCTGCTCAACGTGTCTAACGGTGTTTCGGACTACGACAATCCGGTGTTCTCGCCGATTCGTGAAACCGAATACAACTACGAGCTCAACTACGGCATCCATGTCACCAACTGGCTGACCGTACGTCCTAACCTGCAGTACATCACTCACCCGGGCGGTGTGGATGAAGTGGACAACGCATTGGTCGCTGGCCTGAAAATTCAGACCGTGTTCTAACGCGTCTGCGGTAAGCTCCTCTCTATGTGCGCATATTTGCGGACAGCCAAGGCTGTCCGCTTTTTTTTGCGATAGCCGTCCGGTGATATACCTGTGGCGAGGGGATTTATCCCCGATGGGTTGCGAAGCGACCCCAGACCTGCAACCGTTTTCACCCTGACATACCGTATGCAATTGGTTCAGGGCCGCTCCGCGCCCCATCGGGGATAAATCCCCTCGCCACAGTGTTCACTCTCACTGGGCACAAAGGTAATTGAGTACCCCAATGATTTTCAGGATCGTGGCCAATGCATGAGCATCCGCTACAACGCTTCTTCAAATCCCTGCGCGAACAACCTGTGTTCGCCTGGGAGCGCTATCAGATGCGCGACGTGTTGGTGATTGATCATCCGCTGTGTCAGGCGGTGTTCAGTCGCCAGGGCGCGCAGTTGCTGCACTTTCAGCCGCGCGGGCAAAAACCGTGGTTGTGGTGTGCGGCGAAGTGGCCGCATGTCGGCGCCATTCGTGGTGGTGTGCCGGTCTGCTGGCCGTGGTATGGCCGCCATCCGAGCGAAAACGCCTGGCCGTTCCATGGCTGGGCACGATTGCTCGACTGGAAACTGCTCGACAGCAGCAGCGCCGAGGATGGCGTGCGACTGCACTGGCAATTGCAGTTATGCGACTGGCAGGTCGACCTGCACGCTCACCTCGGTGAGCGCATGGAATTACGTCTGAGCACCGAGCATCAGGACGACATGCCTTGCCAGTTGAGCCAGGCTTTGCACGCTTACTGGCGTATTGGCGATGTTGGTGAGATAGCGCTGTCTGGCCTCGAAGGCGCGCAGGGTTATGACCAGTTGAACCGCCAGGCTTGCCAGCAGGAAGGTGAGTTGCGGGTCGATGGCGGCTGTCAGCGGGTGTTCCAGCATGACGGCGAATTGCAGCTCAAGGATCACGCCTGGCAGCGTGAGTTGTGCATTGATACTGGCGACAGTGGCGATACGGTGGTGTGGCATCCCGGGTCGCGGCCGTTGTTGGGCGTGAGCTGGGATGAGGTCACGGAGTTTGTCTGTGTTGAGGCAGCGGCGGGTGGGACCGATAGCCTGCATCTGGCGCCGGGGGAGAAGGCGCATTTGAGTTTGCAGGCGTGGGCGGGGGCTTGAATCAAAGCCATGCGGTGAATCGGCTGGCCTCTTCGCGAGCAGGCTCGCTCCCACAGGGAAATGCATTGCAAATGTGGGAGCGAGATTGCTCGCGAAGAGGGTGGATCAGTCAGCCGAGATTTTGGATCAGTTGAACTCGTCACCCACCGGATACCGGCTCGCATTCAAGCTCTCTTTGATCTTGCGCAAATGCGGCTGGAAATCCACCCCGCGACGCAACGTCATCCCCGTCGCCAGCACATCCAGCACCGTCAACTGAATGATCCGCGAAGTCATCGGCATATAGATGTCGGTGTCTTCCGGCAGCGGAATGTTCAGGCTCAAGGTACTCGCCTTGGCCAACGGCGAATTCTCCGCCGTCAGGCCGAGCACCGAAGCACCGTTCTCCCGAGCAATGCGCGCCACTTCCACCAGCTCACGGGTGCGGCCGGTGTAGGAAATGATCACGAACAACTCGCCGGTGTGTGCCACCGAAGCAATCATTCGCTGCATCAGCACATCGGCATGCGCCGTCACCGCCAGGTTGAAACGGAAGAACTTGTGCTGCGCGTCGAGAGCCACTGGAGCTGACGCCCCGAGGCCGAAGAAGTGGATCTGCCGGGCCTGAATCAACAGGTCGACGGCGCGGCTGATCAGGTTCGGGTCGAGTGCCTGGCAGGCGCTGTCCAGCGAAGCGATGGCACTGCCGAAAATCTTCTGTGTATAGGCTTCGGGATTGTCATCGGCCTCGACCGCGCGGCTGACATACGCCGCGCCGCTGGCCAGGCTCTGGGCCAGTTGCAGCTTGAGCTCAGGGTAACCACTGACACCGAACGAACGGCAGAAACGGTTGACCGTCGGTTCGCTCACCGAGGCTGCCTGGGCGAGGGCGGCGATGCTGAAGCGGGTGGCCTGCTGCGGGTTGAGCAGGATCACTTCGGCGACTTTGCGTTCGGCCTTGTTCAGGTCTTCAAGGCGACTCTGGATCTGTTCCAGTAAATTTCGCACGCGGTCCATATGGAATTCCTAATTCACCTGCGCAAAGTGCGCCGGGCTATGCAAATTGGGCCTTTGATATGGCCGGTAACGGTGGCCTATCCTACTGATGGCTCCGACCGACCACCACTCGGAATCTGTATTTTGCGAAAATGTTGTGGTTATTACTACATTTTCCCTTGAGTGATGCCTTGAAAAAAGGTATTTGTAGCTTAACTTGATAAAAGAACAAACATCATGCCTTCGATTACGGTTGAACCGTGCACCTTTGCCTTGTTCGGCGCTCTTGGCGATCTCGCCCTGCGCAAGTTGTTTCCTGCCCTTTATCACCTTGACGGCGCCGACCTGCTGCACGAGGACACGCGCATCATCGCGTTGGCCCGTGAAGCGGGTTCCGAACAAGAGCACATGGCGTTCATCGCCGCCGAACTGCGCCGCTACGTCGGCAAAGAACTGAACGAAGCCGTTGCCGAGCGCTTTCTCGCTCGCCTGACTTACCTGCACGTCGACTTCCTCAAGGCTGATGATTACGTCGCACTGGCCGAAATGGCCGGCAGCGCGCAACGCATGATTGCTTACTTCGCCACTCCGGCGGCGGTATACGGCGCGATCTGCGAGAACCTGGCGAAAGTCGGTCTGGCAGAAAACACCCGCGTAGTGCTGGAAAAACCGATCGGCTCCGATCTCGAATCCTCGCGCAAAGTGAATGATGCCGTGGCGCAGTTCTTCCCGGAGAACCGCACCTACCGTATCGATCACTACCTGGGCAAAGAGACCGTTCAAAACCTGATCGCCCTGCGTTTCGCCAACAGCCTGTTCGAAACCCAGTGGAACCAGAATTACATCTCCCACGTGGAAATCACCGTGGCCGAGAAGGTCGGCATCGAAGGCCGTTGGGGTTACTTCGACAAGGCCGGCCAGCTGCGCGACATGATTCAGAATCACCTGCTGCAACTACTCTGCCTGATCGCCATGGATCCGCCGGCCGACTTGTCTGCCGACAGCATCCGTGACGAAAAAGTAAAAGTGCTCAAGGCCCTGGCGCCGATCAGCCCGGAAGGTCTGACCACCCAAGTGGTGCGCGGTCAATACATCGCTGGCCACAGCGAAGGCAAATCCGTACCGGGCTACCTCGAAGAACCGAACTCCAACACCCAGAGCGACACCGAAACCTTCGTCGCCCTGCGTGCCGACATCCGCAACTGGCGTTGGGCCGGTGTGCCGTTCTACCTGCGGACCGGCAAGCGTATGCCGCAGAAATTGTCGCAGATCGTCAGCCACTTCAAGGAACCGTCGCACTACATCTTCGCCCCCGAGCAGCGCCTGCAGATCAGCAACAAACTGATCATCCGCCTGCAACCGGACGAAGGCATTTCCTTGCGCGTGATGACCAAAGAGCAGGGCCTGGACAAAGGCATGCAACTGCGCAGCGGCCCACTGCAACTGAATTTCTCCGACACCTGGCGTAGCGCGCGGATCCCCGATGCCTACGAGCGGTTGTTGCTGGAAGTGATGAACGGCAATCAGAACCTGTTTGTCCGTAAAGATGAAATCGAAGCCGCGTGGAAGTGGTGTGACCAGCTGATCGCCGGGTGGAAAAAATCCGGTGACGCGCCCAAGCCGTATGCGGCCGGGTCGTGGGGGCCGATGAGCTCCATTGCATTGATCACGCGGGACGGGAGGTCGTGGTATGGCGATATCTGATGTGAAACTGCCTGCGGGCGTGAACGCTCACGAATTCAAGAGCCCGGTGCTGTTGGCCGAAGGTCTGGCGCTGAACGTTGCCAAGCAGCTCGGCGATGCCATTGCGGCACGCGGCAACGCAGTGCTGGTGGTGTCCGGCGGGCGCAGCCCGGTGGCGTTTTTCCAGCACTTGGCCAAACAGGAACTGGACTGGTCGAAGGTCGTCGTGACCCTCGCCGATGAGCGCTGGGTACCGGTCGAACACGCCGACAGCAATGCCGGTTTGCTCAAGCAGTATCTGCTCAAAGGTCCGGCAGCCAAGGCACAGTTCCTCAGCCTCTACAGCGCTGCGGCGAATGTGGAACAGGCAGCGGAAAACGCCGACCGCTTGCTCGCGGAACTGCCAGCGATTGACGTCCTGGTGCTGGGCATGGGCGACGACGGTCACACCGCTTCGCTGTTCCCTGACAGCCCGAACCTCGCTGAAGCGCTGCAAGCCGACGGCACGCGCCGTTGCTGGCCGATGCTGGCACCGAGCGTGCCGCGTCAGCGCCTGACCATGAGCCGTGCGCTACTGGCTTCGGCCAAGCACAAGATTCTGTCGATTTCCGGTCAATCGAAACTGACCACCCTGAATGCCGCGCTGGCGTCCGACGACGTCGCTGCCATGCCGGTTCGCGCGTTTCTGCAACCCACGTTAGAGATTTACTGGTGCCCATGAGCCAAGGAACAGCCGCTATGACAACCCCATCCCCGACCGTTTCCATGGTGGACAAAGTTGCCCTGATCGACAGCCTCTGTGCCAAGGCGCGGATCCTGCCGGTGATCACCATCGCTCGCGAACAGGACGTGCTGCCACTGGCCGACGCCCTGGCCGCCGGTGGCCTGACTGCACTGGAAGTGACTCTGCGTTCGCAATTCGGCCTCAAGGCGATCCAGATCCTGCGCGACCAGCGCCCGGAACTGATGACCGGTGCCGGCACCGTGCTCGATCGCAACATGCTCGCAGCGGCCGAAGCGGCGGGTTCGCAATTCATCGTTACCCCGGGCATCACCCGTGACCTGCTCGAAGCCAGCGTCGACAGCCCGATTCCGCTGTTGCCGGGTATCAGCAACGCCTCCGGCATCATGGAAGGCTATGGTCTGGGTTATCGCCGCTTCAAGCTGTTCCCGGCTGAAGTCAGCGGCGGCGTCGCGGCCATCAAGGCCCTCGGCGGCCCGTTCGGCGAAGTGAAATTCTGCCCGACCGGTGGCGTTGGCCCGGCCAATATCAAAAGCTACATGGCGCTGAAAAACGTCATGTGCGTGGGCGGTAGCTGGATGCTGGATCCGGAGTGGATCAAGAACGGCGATTGGGCCCGCATTCAGGAATGCACCGCCGAGGCGTTGGCGCTGCTGGACTGATCAATACCTGACACTTCGTTGTGTGTTCTACGGCTTTACGGTGCGCTTGGTCGGTGCACCGTTTTTTTTTTTGCCCTGAAAAAGTTGCGGATACATTGCTCGATACATAGTTACCGCACGCTGACTTTTCCCCGCCGCTAATCTGCGCTCTTCTTATGGAAGAGAGCATGTGTCATGGATCGAGATCCCGCTTCACCCTCAACGCAATCGGTGTACCAACTGGCCCCCGAGCAAATTCCCGGGCCGTATTTTCGCAATCCAAAACTCTTGCGTCGCAACATCAGCGAAGGAGCCGAAGGCTTGCCGCTGATCCTGCGCCTGACCATTGTCGATGCCATGACGGGTGAGCCGGTGAGTGGCGCCCTGGTGGACATCTGGCACTGCAACGCGCGAGGCGCTTATTCGGGTTGGAGTCGGATCAATCCGGATCTGGAAGCCGATGCCGAAACAATCGGCTCGATCCCGCGCACCGACGATGACACTTATCTGCGCGGCAGTCAGTTCTGTGACCATCGAGGGCAGGCGCGATTTACCACGATTTATCCGGGGTTCTATGCCGGTCGTGCGCTGCACATTCATGTCGCGGTGCGCATCGCGGCCGGTAGCGAATACCTGGAAGAGCGCAATGTGGCCTGGGTCGGTCAGCTGTACTTTCCCGAGGTCGTCTCTCGCTCGGTGCTCAATGCCAAAGCCTATCGCGGCCGTGCTTCGTTGCCACGCAACAACGCCGAGGACGACCTGTATGCCAGCATGAATGGTGAAGCATCGACACTGACTGTCTGGCCCATTGGTCGCGATTCTTACGATGATGGGTTCTTCGGCCACCTCACCATCGGCATCGATACTTTTGCGGCGTCGTCGCAGATCAAACCCGAGGATTTCGACAAATACACCGTATAAGCGGCTCAGCGCAGTGCGTTGAGCGCACGGGTCAGCAACTGCATGTCGTCGGCTGTGGTCGTCAGTCCCGGCGTGATGCGGATGCATGGGCCGCACGCTGCACCGTTGCGCACTACGGTGAACAGGTTGTAGTCGTTGAGCAAACGTTCTGCCATCGCCTGTTGATTGTCGTGGCGGGTGAAACGCATTGACGTGATCCCGCAATACAACCGTGGATCGTCCGGGGTCATGACTTCGATGCCCGGTAAGTGCCGCACGGCGCTGACCCACAGATTGCGCAGGTAATTGAGCCGCGCACCTTTGGCTGCGGCGCCGCCCAGGGAGCGGTGCTCCTCGAACACCAGCGGCAAGGTCATCAGCGCTGGAATGTTCGGCGTGCTGTAAGACGTACGCGCACGGATGTCATTGGCTGGATAGTGCATCTCGCCCATGTCCGGATCGATATCGGCCAGACGTTGCGGGGCGATATAGAGAAAGCCGAGAGTCAGCGGAGCACCAATCCATTTGTGCAGGTTGTAGCCGGCGAAGGTGATGCCCAGCGCTTCGAGATTGAACTCCATCTGGCCTAGGGCGTGGGCGCCGTCAAGGATGATGTCCACGCCGTGTTCCTTGGCCAGTGTTGCGATTGCCTGCACCGGCATCACCAGGCCGGTGCGATGGGTGACATGGGTCAGCGCCATCAACTTGAGTTTCGGATGGCGGATGAATGTCTCGCGATACGTCTCCAGCAGGCTGTCGAAACTGGCCGGGTGCGTGTGGCTGATCTCGATCACCTCGACGCCGCGCTGCCGTGCCAGCCAGCGCATGGCGCCCTTGACCGTGTCGTATTCGAGATCGCAGATCAGCACCTGGTCGCCCGGCTGCAAGCGGTTGTAGTTGCGGATCAGCGATTGCAGGCCTTCGGTGGCATTGCGAGTAAAGGCAACACTCTGCGCCCGCACGCCGATCAACTCTGCCAACTGTGCGCGAATGTCGAGATTGTCGTGCTGTTCGAAGCGTTGGCGCACATACACCGAGTTGCTGTTGTTGATCAGTTCGATATTGCGCTGGTACTCCTCGATCACCGTGCGCGACATGCGGCCGAAGTAACCGTTTTCCAGGTTCACTGGGCCGGGATGAACGTCGTAACGATCGGTGAACGTCTGCCAGAAGGCTTCGTCACGGGCGCGGCGGGTGTTATCGGGCATGATCGGGCTGAACTCTATAGAGGAGGGCGCTTCAGTGGCGCGGAGCAGGTTTGCCGTGTTTGGCGCGCAGCGGTTCAAGCAGATCAGACAAGCCGTTGTGGTCGATTTCCTGCATCAATGCCAGCAAGCCCCCGAGTTCACCGTGGGGAAATCCCTCGCGGGCGAACCAGTTCAGGTAAGGGCCTGGCAGGTCGGCAATGATCCGGCCCTTGTACTTGCCGAAGGGCATTTCGCGGGTGATCAGCAGTTCGAGTTTTTCAGGATTCATCGAGTTTCGGTCTGGATTCAATTCAAACTGGAAAATACAGGCATTCTGCATGCAGGCCAAATGACAGATCATGCAAATAACCGGGATACAGATAGTTCCTTTATATTTAAGTTATTGATAAATAAAGAATAATTCTAAAATAAAAAGCTGGCACGCTCACTGCAATATCCCTTGCATCTTCCACCGATCGCAAGGAATTGAAAAATGACCGACATGAATAAAGAAGCCATCTCTGTACTCAATGACCTGATTGAAACCAGCAAGGACGGTCAGGAAGGGTTCAAGACTTGCGCTGAAGACATCAAGCATCCTGAACTGAAAACCCTGTTTGTGTCCCGCTCAGCCGATTGCGCCACTGCCGCTGCTGAACTGCAAGCTGAAGTGCGTAAACTCGGCGGCGATCCGGAAACTTCCACCAGCGTCAGCGGTGACCTGCACCGCCGTTGGGTAGACGTCAAAGCCATGTTCACCGGCAAGGACGAAGAGGCTGTACTGAACGAAGCCGAGCGCGGTGAAGACCATGCGCTGAAGGCTTATCGTGAAGCCATGGAGAAAATCAACAAGCACAACCTGGTGGGTATTCGTGACCTGGTTGAACGCCAGTATCACGGCGTACAGCGCAATCACGATCAGGTGAAAGCCCTGCGTAACCAGGCTCGCGCACGCTCGTAAGCGTCACTGAAAAAACTGTGGGAGCGAGCCTGCTCGCGAATATGGTGTGTCATGCAACGATGATGTTGCTGACACGACCTCTTCGCGAGCAGGCTCGCTCCCACTTTTGTTTGACGCAATCAATCAGCCAATACTGATCGCCGGCAACGTCGGCAGCGTCACAGTCTGCTGCTTGCGTGGCGCCAGAATTTCCGCCTCGCCATCCACCACCAACTCATCACGCTGATTGAACACGCGAGTGGCAATGCGCACGCGAAATTTCGGCAGCTTCTCGAGAATTTCCAGACGCACCGTCAGTGTGTCGCCAATCTTCACCGGCTTCTGAAAACTCATCTGCTGACCGATATAAATAGTGCCCGGCCCAGGCAGTTCGCAAGCCACCGCAGCACTGATCAGCGCGCCGCTGAACATGCCGTGGGCGATGCGTTCCTTGAACATGCTGGCGGCGGCGAATTCGGCGTCCAGGTGCACCGGGTTGTGGTCGCCGGACATCGCGGCGAACAACTGAATGTCACGCTCTTCGACAGTCTTGCTGTAGCTGGCGGTCTGGCCGACTTCGAGGGCTTCGTAAGGGATGTTGGTAACCTGGGTCATCGGTCTTGATTCCTGTGATGGATCAAATGAATCCACAAAAAATTATTCGCTACGTTGAGGGCGCGGATGGCTCAGGGCCTGGTCGATCCAGGCCAGCACATCGGTGATCACTTCGTCGCGATTGGTTTCGTTGAACAATTCGTGCCGCGCCTGCGGGTAGATCTTCAGTTGCAGGTTCTGGCTGCCGGCGGTGCGCAAGGCATTGGCCAGATCTGTCAGACGCTTGCCCTCGCTCACTGGATCACATTCACCACCAATCACCAGCAGCGGCAGGCCCGGGGCGATCTGGGCGAGAGTGGACGCTTTGCTGATTTGCTGCAAGCCGCCGAGCAAGTCGATCCACAGTTGATTGGTGCAGCGAAAGCCGCACAGCGGGTCGGCAGCGTACTGGTCGACTTCGGCCGGATCGCGGCTTAGCCAGTCAAACGGCGTACGCACCGGTTTGAATTTTTTGTTGAACGAGCCGAACGACAACCACTCGATCAGCGCGCTGCGACCCTTGCCACCCTGGCGCAGTTTTTCCAGGCGGGCGATCTGCCGCGCAGCGCCATAAAGCGCCACCGGTTGAAAGTTCGAGCCACTGAGAATCGCCCCGTGCAGGCTGGCGCTGTGGTGCAACAGATAGCCTTGGGCGAGGTAGCTGCCCATGCTGTGCCCGAGCAGAATGATCGGCACGCCGGGGTGCTGTTGGCCTATGTATTGATTGAGGCTGGCCAGATCACCGACGACTTTGCACCAGCCGTCATCGTCAGCGAAATGCCCGAGGGTGCCGTTATCGGCAGTTCTGCCATGTCCACGCAGGTCCGGGGCGTACACGCCATAACCTTCGGCGCAGAACCGCTCTGCCAGCCGCTGGTATCGCGCGCTGTGCTCGGCCATGCCGTGGGCCAGCAGGATCAAGGCCTTCAGCGGAGTGGCCGGCAACCACTGATTGACGAAGAGGCGACTGCGGTCACTCGCGTCCAGCCATAGGGTGTCGTGGATCATGGCGATTCCTTTGCTCAGAGTCGAAACAGTGTATAGCGCATCTGTCGTCCGCCGTCTGATCAGCTCACGCCACGGCAGGAAGATTCACACGATCAATGACGGCTTTAGCCGTATTTGCCTGATTGGCCATAACTGCTAGTGTCCGTGAAGCTCCGCTTTTTGCTTTCTGTATTCAAGGGATGAACGAGAAATGACAGAAACGCGGCCCCGGATCGGCTCAGGTAAAGAGGACAAGAACAATGCAACCTGATTTCTGGAATGACAAACGCCCGGCCGGCGTACCGCTGGACATTGACATGGCTGAGTTCAAGTCGGTGATCGAGGTGTTCGAGCGTTCCTGCAAGAAGTTCGCGGATCGCCCGGCGTTCAGCAACATGGGCGTGACCCTGACTTACGCCGAACTCGAACGCCAGAGCGCCGCTTTCGCCGGTTATCTGCAAGCACATACCGATCTGGTGCCGGGGGATCGCATCGCGGTGCAGATGCCCAACATCCTGCATTACCCGATTGCCGTGTTCGGCGCCTTGCGCGCCGGGCTGATCGTGGTCAACACCAACCCGCTCTACACCGCGCGTGAGATGCGCCACCAGTTCAAGGACTCCGGCGCACGGGCGCTGGTGTACCTGAACATGTTCGGCCAGAAAGTCCAGGAAGTGCTGGCCGACACCGATATTCAATACCTGATCGAAGCGAAGATGGGCGACCTGATGCCTACCGCCAAAGGCTGGCTGGTCAACACCGTCGTCAGCAAGGTGAAGAAGATGGTGCCGGCGTATTCGCTGCCGCAGGCGGTCTCTTTCAAAAGCGCGTTGCGTCTGGGTCGGGGGCAGGGCATCAAGCCATTGAAAGTCGGTCTCGACGACATCGCCGTGCTGCAATACACCGGCGGCACCACCGGGCTGGCCAAGGGCGCGATGCTCACGCATGGCAATCTCGTGGCGAACATGCAGCAAGTGCGCGCCTGTCTCGCGCAACTGGGGCCTGATGGCCAGCCATTGCTGCGTGAAGGCCAGGAAGTGATGGTCGCGCCACTGCCGCTGTACCACATCTATGCCTTCACCGCGAACTGCATGTGCATGATGGTTTCCGGCAACCACAACGTGCTGATCACCAATCCGCGAGACATTGCCGGGTTCATCAAGGAGCTGAAGAACTGGCGCTTCTCCGCATTACTGGGTTTGAACACACTGTTTGTCGCGCTGATGGAGCACCCGGATTTCAAGACCCTGGATTTCTCCAGCCTGAAACTGACCAATTCCGGCGGCACTGCGCTGGTGAAAGCCACGGCCGAACGCTGGGAGCAGATCACCGGTTGCCGTATCACCGAAGGCTATGGTCTGACCGAAACATCGCCGGTTGCCTGCACCAACCCGTACGGCGACCAGTCGCGTCTGGGCACGGTTGGCTTGCCCGTGCCGGGCACGCTGTTGAAAGTCATCAACGATGACGGCGTCGAGCAGCCGCTGGGCGAGCGGGGCGAGTTGTGCATCAAGGGCCCGCAGATCATGAAAGGCTACTGGCAAAAAACCGAAGCCACCGCCGAAGTGCTGGATGCCGAGGGCTGGTTCAAGTCCGGCGACATCGCGGTGATCGAACCGGACGGCTTTGTACGCATCGTCGATCGCAAGAAGGACATGATCATCGTCTCCGGTTTCAACGTGTACCCCAACGAGATCGAGGACGTGGTGATGGCCCACCCGAAAGTCGCCAACTGTGCGGTGATCGGCGTGCCGGACGAGCGTTCGGGGGAGGCCGTGAAGCTGTTTGTGGTGGCGCGGGAAAGCGGGGTCAGTCTTGAAGAGCTGAAGGCTTACTGCAAAGAGAATTTCACGGCGTACAAGGTGCCGAAACACATAGTGTTGCGTGAGTCGTTGCCGATGACGCCTGTAGGGAAAATTCTGCGGCGTGAGTTGCGCGATATCGCCTGATCGGTGAATGGCCGCGCTTAGCGCGGATCGCGGGCAAGCCGCGCTCCCACAGGAATCTATGCAGACCTTGTGGGAGCGGGCTTGCCCGCGATGCTTTTAGGCGAACGCCCCCGGAATTCGGGACTTTCAGGGCTTTATAGGATTTTTGCTCTAAAATGACTGCTAGATAGTCTTGAGTCATCAATGTGACTGTAGGGGCCGCTTTTGGCTCTAGGCGACCCTCGGCAAAGCTGCTACTCTCGGCGCGCTTTGTGACTTCTCGGCCTCTGTAAAAGCCAGATTCACCAATACAAAACACACACCAATAATAATCGCATCAAATGCGGTGAAGAATTCGCGTTGCTGAGGAGTGGGCTTCCATGATCGAAGACTTTTGGAAGGATAAATACCCGGCTGGCATTGCTGCCGAGATCAATCCAGACGAGTATCCGAACATTCAGGCAGTGTTGAAGCAATCCTGCCAACGCTTCGCCAACAAACCGGCTTTCAGCAACCTGGGCAAGACAATCACCTACGGTGAGTTGTACGAATTGTCCGGTGCATTTGCCGCGTATCTGCAACAGCATACCGATTTGCAGCCCGGTGATCGAATCGCCGTGCAACTGCCCAACGTTCTGCAGTACCCGGTCGCTGTCTTCGGTGCGATACGCGCCGGGCTGATCGTGGTCAACACCAACCCGCTGTACACCGCGCGGGAAATGGAACACCAATTCAACGACTCCGGTGCCAAGGCGCTGGTGTGCCTGGCGAACATGGCGCACCTGGCCGAAGCCGTGGTGCCGAAAACCGGCGTCAAACACGTCATCGTCACTGAAGTCGCCGACTTGCTGCCGCCGATCAAGCGCTTGCTGATCAACAGCGTCATCAAGTACGTGAAGAAAATGGTGCCGGCCTATCACTTGCCAAAAGCCGTCAAGTTCAACGACGTGCTGAGCAAGGGCCAAGGTCAGCCTGTGGCTGAAGCCAACCCGGACAGCGGTGATGTCGCCGTGCTGCAATACACCGGCGGCACCACAGGCGTTGCCAAAGGCGCAATGCTGACCCACCGCAACCTTGTCGCCAACATGCTGCAGTGCAAGGCGCTGATGGGGTCCAACCTCAATGAAGGTTGCGAGATCCTGATCACGCCACTGCCGCTTTACCACATCTATGCGTTCACCTTTCATTGCATGGCGATGATGCTGATCGGCAACCACAACATCCTGATCAGCAACCCGCGCGATCTGCCGGCGATGGTCAAGGAACTGTCGAAGTGGAAGTTCAGCGGTTTCGTCGGCCTGAATACGCTGTTCGTGGCGCTGTGCAACAACGAAGGCTTCCGCAAGCTGGATTTCTCCGCGCTCAAGGTCACCTTGTCCGGCGGCATGGCCCTGCAACTGGCCGCTGCCGAGCGCTGGAAAGACGTGACCGGTTGCGCCATCTGCGAAGGTTACGGCATGACCGAAACCAGTCCGGTGGCCACGGTCAACCCGATCCAGCACATCCAGATCGGCACCATCGGCATTCCAGTGCCATCGACCCTGTGCAAAGTCATCGACGATGCCGGTGTCGAGCAGCCGCTGGGTGAAATCGGCGAACTGTGCGTCAAGGGCCCGCAAGTGATGAAAGGCTACTGGCAGCGTCAGGAAGCCACCGATGAAATGCTCGACAGCGACGGCTGGCTGAAGACCGGTGACATCGCGCTGATCCAGCCGGACGGTTACATGCGCATTGTCGATCGCAAGAAAGACATGATTCTGGTCTCCGGTTTCAACGTCTATCCGAATGAACTGGAAGACGTGCTGGCGACCTTGCCGGGCGTGTTGCAGTGCGCGGCCATCGGCGTCCCGGACGAGAAGTCGGGCGAGGCAATCAAGATCTTTATCGTCGTCAAACCGGGCGTAACGCTGACCAAAGAGCAGGTGATGGATCACATGCGCGCCAACGTCACCGGCTACAAGGTGCCGCGCTCCGTGGAATTCCGCGATGCGCTGCCGACCACCAACGTCGGCAAGATCCTGCGCCGTGAGTTGCGTGATGAAGAGTTGAAGAAGATCAAGGCGAAGAACGCCGCGTAAAACAAGAAGCCCCGCAGATGCGGGGCTTTTTGATTTTGGCCGGCAGATATTCTGTGCCTGTGAGGCCGTTTTCGCGGTTACTGACGAAACGGCGCGAAGTTCACGTTGGTCCCCGCCGGACGCATGTCCTGCAGATACGAATCCTTGTCCGCACTCAACTCCAGGCTCAGCGCGGCTTTGCGCTTGCCCTCGTTGCGAATCACCAGACCCTCGAGCTTTTCACGCAGAAACACCGTCGGCACTTTCAAGTGCAGCAGTTCGTCGGTGGCCGGCGTGTGCATCAGCAGGTGAATCCACTCGTACTGACCAACGGCCAGGCGCGTCACCGGCAGGTCGAACCACCAGATGTTGCGATTGCGGTTCAGTTCGGCGAAGTGGCAGTTGTTGCTGCCGAGCACAGCGCCGCCCAGTTCCTGGTTTCGACGGGCAATGGCCTGCTTTTTATCGAGTTTCATAACATTCCTGCGGGATCGGTTCTCTGGCGCATGGCGCCCATATGGAGCGCATTCTCAAGGCAACGCTCGCAAACATAAAGCCCAACCTGCACGCCGCGACGAAATGAGCCGCTGAAAATAAATGAAACTCGCCGCAAATCCCGCCGGTCAATCATTACGTACTGACTTTTCCCCCTAATTGCACCAAGGAGAAACACCATGAGTAGCACAGGCGATAAAGTAAAAGGCATGGCCAACGAAGCAGTCGGCAACGTCAAACAAGGCGTCGGTAAAGCCACCGACAACACCAAGCTGCAAGCTGAAGGCAAGATTCAAGAGAAAAAAGGCGAAGCCCAGCAAGCCGTTGGCAAAGCCAAAGATGCAGTGAAGAAAACCGTCGACAAGGCGTAATTGCGTTGTGAACGAAAAACAGAAGCGGCCATCCAAGGATGGCCGTTTTTGTGTATAAGCCCTGCGCTGGCCCACCACTGGTCGCCAAGTAGGCTACCGTGATGTAAAAACGGCCCCTGAGTCGCCACGACTTCAACCTGTATTGCGGCGAAAGGAGACGCGAATGATATTTCCGGACATGAAAGGTCTGCCCCTGCACCGGGTGATGGTGCGCACGGTCACTGAGTTCGTCGACGACGAGATGTCGACGTACGCCTCGGCTCTGGCTTACCAGATGCTGTTCTCGCTGTTCCCGTTCATTTTGTTCCTGATCGCCCTGATCGGTTTCCTGCACCTGCCGGACTTTTTCTCCTGGCTGCGCCTGCAATCGGAGCTGGTGCTGCCACCGCAGGCGCTGGAGCAGGTCAACCCGGTAATCGATCAATTGCAGCAGTCCAAGGGTGGGTTGCTGTCAGTGGGTATTGTCATCGCCCTCTACACCGCTTCCGCCGGTGTGCGCCTGATGATGAGCGCAATGAACGCGGCCTACGATGTGGTCGAGGGGCGCCCGATCTGGAAGCGGTTTCCACTGTCGATTTTCTATACCGTCGGCATTGCCGGCATGCTCCTGGTGGCTGCCGCGCTGATGGTGCTTGGGCCGCAGGTGATGGGCTGGATCGCGGCGCAGGTGGGGCTGGAAGAATTCATCGTCACCTTATGGACCATCGCGCGCTGGCCGGTGATCGTGATTCTGATGATGGTTGCCGTGGCACTGATCTATTACGTGATGCCCGACGTCAAACAGGAATTCCGCTTCATCACACCCGGCTCGGTATTGGCCGTAGTGGTGTGGATCATCGCTTCGTTGGGTTTCGCGTTCTACGTGAAAACCTTCGCCAACTACAACGCAATGTATGGCAGCATCGGTGCAATCATCGTTCTGTTGCTGTACTTCTACATCTCCGCTGCGGTCCTGTTGCTCGGTGCCGAGATGAATGCGGTGATTGAGCACATGTCCAGCGAAGGCAAGGATTCGGGTGAGAAAGTCCCCGGCGAACTCGATGAACATCCCAAACAACACGTCTCGGGCCTGGGCCGCGATCACTCGCTCAAGCCGGACACTGACGAAGTCTGATCAATGATCCGTGAAATCCTCAAAATGGGCGACGAGCGCCTGTTGCGTATTGCCCCACCCGTGCCAGCCGAGATGTTCGACAGCCCTGAGCTCTGGCAACTGATCGACGACATGTTCCAGACCATGGAAAGTGTCGGCGGTGTCGGCCTTGCCGCGCCGCAGATCGGTGTCGACCTGCAACTGGTGATCTTCGGTTTCGAGCACAGTGAACGTTACCCGGACGCCGAAGCGGTGCCGCAGACGATTTTGATCAACCCGCTGATCACACCGTTGAATCCATTGACGGAAGAGGGCTTCGAAGGATGCCTGTCAGTGCCGGGATTGCGTGGTGCGGTGGAGCGTTATCAGCAAATTCGCTACGAAGGTTTTGATCCGAAAGGCCAGCCGATCGTGCGCGTGGCTGCAGGTTTTCACGCGAGGGTGGTGCAGCATGAGTGCGATCACCTGATCGGCCGGTTGTATCCGTCGCGGATTACCGACTTCAGCAAGTTCGGCTTTACCGAAGTGATGTTCCCGGATCTCGATCCAGCCGCAGACGACTAGCAACAATCAAAAGATCTTATAAACGCCCCATCGCAATCATCGGCTTGCTCCGCGCATACCGGCTCAAGCGCTCCGCCATCGCCTGGGGCAGGGCAGGGTCGATACTGAATCCGCGTCGCTCATAAAACCCACGCAAATCCGGATGACAGAACAGCCACACCGGTTCTGTCACATCCTTCACTGCCGCCGTGATCAACTGCGCGGCAAGCCCTTGCTCACGACACGTCGGATCGACAAACAACCCGGTCAACCAACGCCCACCCGCCACCGGCCGCAAGCACAACGCCGCAACAATGTCGCCACGTCGCGCCACCCACAATTGGGCCTCGCGCACGGCTTTCATCGAGGATTGGTGGCTGCGGTAAAACTTGTTCATCAACGGCCAAAGCGACTCGTCGAGCAGTGTGTATTGGGTATCGGGCATGGGATCGGACTGGCGGTGAGGGAAGCGGCGATTATAAAAGAACGCGCGCCTTGGGATAGGTGTATACCTGAGCCTACAGCCCTGTGAGTGGAGACCCATCATGTCCAAAGGTATGGATTCAAAGAAAGCCGCGAAGAAGAAACCGGCCAAGACTGCGATTGAAAAACGTGCGGAAAAGAAAGCCAAGAAAGTCGACATTTTCGGCCATTGATCACGCCCCTCAGGAGCTCGATTCTCGGGCTCCTGCCTGAACCTGAAAATAATCTGCAAGATTTACCGCTGCCGTTGCACAGAGGGAGAAGATTCCCGTTCCGAGCAACGACATGGCCCATTACTTCGACGCCACCCATCGCCAACACATAGAAACCCTGCGTCAACGCTTTACCGCCCGCACCGAATGGCCGACCTGGCTGTTGCTGATCGGCGTGTATGGCGGCTGGTTCGCCATCATCTTCAATAGCGAATGGCTCGGTCGCGGCTTGACCACGGTGTTGCTGATCCCGCTGCTGGTGTTGTGGCTGTCGGTGCAGCATGAGTTGCTCCACGGTCATCCGACCCGCTCGACCCTCTTCAATAAAATCCTCGGCTACGCGCCATTTGCGGTGTGGTATCCGTACACCTTGTATCGCGACAGCCATTTGTTGCATCACCGCGATGAGGAGCTGACGGTTCCCGGTGTCGATCCGGAAAGTCGTTACCTGACGAGTGCAGGCTGGCAGGGCAGTTCTTTGTTCGAGCGCGGCCTGCACTGGTTGAACAAAACGGTGATCGGCCGTTTCGTGATTGGTGCACCGCTGGGACTTGTTGCACTGGCCGGCGAAGAACTGCAACGGTTGAAAAACGGCGAACGCCAAGCCTGGATAATGTGGCTGACCCATGGTGCCTGCACGCTGCTGATGCTCTGGCTCATCGCCCGTTACAGTGTGTTGCCGGTGTGGCATTACCTGTTGCTGATCAGTGTGCCGGCGCTGTCGATCGCAATGATTCGCTCCTACTATGAACACCGCCCGCACGCTCAACCGGAGCGCCGCACGGTGCTCAACGAGGCCGGGTGGCCGTGGCGCTGGCTGTTTCTCAATCTCAACTTTCATTTGGTGCATCACGACTTGCCGGGGCTGGCGTGGTACGACTTGCCGCAGGTTTATCGGATGCATCGCGAGCAGTGGATCGCGCGCAGTGGCGGCTTTCTGGTGCAGGGGTACGGGCAGTTGTGGCGGCAGAACGGGTTGAGGCCGATCGACAGTCCCGAGCATCCGTTTCACTGATTTCAAAAGCACCACCGCTCCCACATTGGATTTTTGTTGTCCGGGAAGAATGTGCATGACCCAACACCACATCGAACTACTTATGTACACCGCCCCGGAGCCAATCCGGGCGGCCAATGACCGCTGGATCAAACGCATCCTCGACCATTTGGGCCACTCGCGTCTGAGCGCCGAAAGCCTGTCGCTGCCCGAACTGTGGTTATCACCGGATCTACTGCTGACCCAAACCTGCGGCTATCCCTTGATGACCTTGCTGCGCGGTCAGGTCCGCATCGTCGGTCGCCCACGCTACGAACTGCCCGACGCCAGCGCCGGCAACCATTGCAGCCTGATCCTCAGTCGCGCCGACGACACACGCGTAACCCTGGCGGACTTTCGCCACAGCCGCGGGGTGATCAACAGCGAAGACTCCAACAGCGGCATGAACCTGCTGCGTCAGCGTCTGGTGTCATTGCAGCAGGACGGGCGTTTTTTCGCCTCGGTCGGCATCAGCGGCGGCCACCGCGAGAGCTTGCGCTGGTTGCGGGACAGTCGCGCCGATCTGGCGGCCATCGACAGCGTCACCTACGCCTGTCTCGCCCATTACGCGCCCGAGGAGGTAAGCGGATTGCGCGTGGTGGCGCGCAGTGCGTTGAGTCCGACGTTGCCGTTCATTACCGTCGCCGCCGCAACAGACAAACAGGTTGAACGGTTGCGCCAGGTCATGAACCTGTCTCTGAGCGAACTTCCCGACGTCGCACAGACCCTGGGTCTTGCCGAGGTGCTGCCGGCCAGCGAAAGCGACTATCAGATCGTGCTCGATTACCAGCGAGAGGCCGAGGCACTGGGCTACTGCCAATTACGCTAATTCGATAATCGAATATAAAAATAATATTTAAATATTATTAATGCATAAGGCGCCTTGCTAGGATCGCGCCACCGGACGACCGGACATTCAGCGACCCCTAACCCAGGAGCCCCTATGTCCGGCGCCGACGTATCCCATCGCAATCACCTGGACGGCCTCTTTCGCAGCCATTACCACTGGCTTTGCACTTACCTGCGCCGTCATTTGCACGATGCGGCAAGCGTGGAAGACATCGCCGCCGAAACCTTCGTGCAATTGCTCGAAGCGACCGGCCTGACCGCGCTCCGTGAACCCCGAGCGTTGCTCACCACCATCGCGCAGCGTCTGCTTTATCAGCGCTGGCGCCGCGCGGATCTCGAGCGTCAGCACCGACAGCAGATCGATGTGGAGTACGCCACCTCGCCCGAAGACATCGCGCAACTGACGCAAACCCTGAGCCGTCTCGACCGCAGCCTGCAACGGTTGCCGGGCAAAGTCCGCTCGACCTTCCTGCTCGCGCGCATCGACGGCCTGACCTACCCGCAAATCGCTGCCGAGCTAGGCATCTCCCAGCGCTCGGTCAGCGTGTACATGACCCGTTCCCAGGCGCTGTGCGATCGCCACAGCGCCAACCAACTCCTACAAGACAAGAGGTCTGCATGAGATCGATCAAAACCCTGCTCGGCGGTTCAATACTGGCGTTGAGCCTGAGTGTCGGCGCGGTCTCGGCGGCGGAGAAAACCGCACCGATCCACTTCGGTGACATCACTTGGGAAAGCGGCAGTTTCATCACTGAAGTGCTGCGCCTGATTGTCGAGAAAGGCTATGGCTATTCGACCGATACGCTGCCGGGCAGCACCGTCAGCCTAGAAGCGGCGCTGGCAAAGAATGACATTCAGGTGATCGGCGAAGAGTGGGCGGGGCGCAGTCCTGCGTGGGTCAAAGCGGCCGCCGAAGGCAAAGTGTTTGGCCTCGGTGATACGGTCAAAGGTGCCACCGAAGGCTGGTGGGTGCCGGAATACGTGATCAAGGGTGATCCGGAACGCGGCATCAAACCTCTGGCGCCGGAACTGAAATCGGTAGCCGATCTGCCGCGCTACAAAGACGTGTTCCGCGATCCCGAAGACCCGAGCCGAGGGCGCTTTCTTAACAGCCCGACCGGCTGGACGTCAGAGATCGTCAACAGCCAGAAGCTCAAGGCGTATGCGCTGAATGACAGCTTCGTCAATTTTCGCACCGGCTCCGGCGCGGCGCTGGATGCCGAAGTGGCATCGTCGATTCGTCGGGGTAAGCCGGTGCTGTTCTACTACTGGTCGCCGACGCCGCTGCTCGGACGCTTCAAACTGGTGAAGCTCGAGGAGCCGCCGTTTGATGCCGAAGCCTGGAAGACCCTCGCCGATGCCAATAACCCGAATCCCAAGGGCACCCGCTCGATGCCGGCAAGCCTGGCGATTGGCGTGTCGGCGCCATTCAAGGCGCAGTATCCGGAACTGGTGACGTTCTTTGAGAAAGTCGATTTGCCGATTGATCTGCTCAACCAGACGCTGGCGGGGATGAGTGAAAAACGCCAGCAACCGCGGGCGGTGGCCGAGGCGTTTTTGCGCGATCAGCCGCAGGTCTGGAAACTTTGGGTGCCCGCAGAAGTGGCTACCAAGGTGAGCTCCCACCTCTAATCCGTCTGCCAACCCCCTGTAGGCGCTGCCGCAGGCTGCGATCTTTTGACTTTGTTTTTCAATAACAAGATCAAAAGATCGCAGCCTGCGGCAGCGCCTACAGGGGCTTCTTTGTTTCTGGCTGAACCGTTTCTTGTGCAAAAAGTGCCAGATACTGGCCGACTAGTGGCCTTGCGCTAGGCTTTGCGATGGCTATGCTGACACCTAACTAACCATGTCGACCGTAATGTCACTGTCGGTCGGTTAGTCCGTGATTCATGCTGCCAGAGTGCGCAACCCGAGGCACCGACACTGAACCAACAAGGAGCGTCGTTTAAATGGAAGTTCTTCAACGCGTTAGGGCTGGCCCGCGTGCGGGCTATCAAGAGAAGGATGTCTTGATTAGAACGTCGCTGCATGGACGCTCCGATTAATCATCATTTGTCACCTGACACTTCCTCCTGTGGAGGAGTGCGTGTGCCTGTTCTTCGGAACGTAGTGGTGGATTCTGAAAGACCTGAACTTTCATCAAATCAAAAATCCGCGCGGAAGGTGATACAACCATGTTCAACCTACATCACAAGGCTGACCTGCAGGAAATCGAGCGATTCAGCTGTGCTCTGACCGAGACCAACGCCAAGCTGGATGCGATCAGCCGTTCAATGGCAATGATCGAGTTCACGCCCGAGGGCATCGTTCTGGATGCCAACGAAAACTTCTGCAAGACCATGGGTTATGGCGCCGAGGAAGTTCGCGGCAAGCATCATCGAATCTTTTGTGAAGAAGCGTTTTACCGCAGCGAGGAGTACGCCAAATTGTGGCGCGATCTGGCCCGTGGCGAGCCCATCGGCGGAACGTTTCTGCGTCTGAACAAGAGTGGCAAAGAGGTCTGGCTCGAAGCCAGTTACATGCCGGTGTATGGCCCGGACAAGCAAGTCAGAAGTGTGATCAAAGTCGCCGCCGACATTACCGTGCGGATCAACAAGGAACACGAAGAGGAAAGCATGCTGGCGGCGATCGGCCGCTCCATGGCGGTAATTGAGTTCACTCCGGAAGGCAATGTGATTACTGCCAACGAAAACTTCCTGAAGACCATGCAGTACTCGCTCAACGAAATCGTCGGCCACCACCACAGTCTGTTTTGCCATCGCGCCGATGCCGAATCAGCGCAGTACAAAGCATTCTGGGCCTCACTCAATCGTGGCGAATATCACTCGCACCGTTTCGAACGCAAGAACAAGTCCGGGCAGATGGTGTATCTGGAAGCCTCGTATAACCCCCTGTTCGATGCCAAGGGCCGGCTGTACAAAGTGGTGAAGTTCGCCAGTGATATCACCCATCAGATGACCACCCTGCAAAACGCCGCTGAATCGGCCCACAGCACATCGGTACAAAACGACGCCTGCGCGCAAAAAGGCTCACTGGTTGTGCAGCAAACGGTGCAGATCATTCAGGACATTTCCCGCGATCTCAACGAAGCGGCGGTGAGCATCGATGCGGTCAGCAAGCAGTCGGACATCATTGGCACCATCGTTCAGACCATTCGCGGCATCGCCGATCAGACCAACCTGCTGGCGCTCAACGCCGCCATCGAAGCAGCGCGGGCCGGTGAGCATGGACGCGGCTTTGCCGTGGTTGCCGATGAGGTGCGCAGTTTGGCGGCCCGCACCAGTCAGGCAACTCTGGAAATTGTCGAAGTGGTGCGCAAGAACCACGACTTGTCGTTGAGCGCCGTGTCGAGCATGCAATCGAGTCTGAGCCGCACCGGGCTCGGGGTGGAACTGGCGAACGAGGCGGGGGAGGTGATCCTGGAAATTCAACAGGGCTCGCGGCATGTGGTGGATGCGATCAGCCAGTTCAATGAGACGTTACAGTTGAATTGATGATGTCAGGGCAACTGCCTCTCGAACTTGAGGGGCAGTTGTTGATCGGCGCATGGAAGGCGTAGCACCGGATCTATTCTGACAAATCGAAGTCTCCACTGATTTCTGCAGACTGTTTCCCGTCTTGTGATCGGGCGGTGAACTTGAAACGGCCTTTTGCAGTTTTTTTGTCCAGGTCTACTTCTTCGATGGTGACCTCACCACCTTCAACCAGTGAAGACCAGGAACTACCCACAAAATGTTTTGGGTTGTAGTTACCACCGACAGTGTCCGATTCGAAGGCGTAGGTTGTGTTGGCCTCGATCTTTTTAGAAATATAGAAATCTGCTCCCTGCGAGGTGGTGTCGTCGGTGGCGTTCCCGGCCACGTAAAGTTGTTTAGACTCCAGAACCATCACGAGACGGTTGGTTTTAACCAACACTTCCCCTTCGTTGTTCTCATTCACGTACAAGCTGAATTGCCCTGTGGCTTTGCTGGATTTGCTTTTGATGTCTTCGTTCACGATCTTTCTTCCTTGCCAGTCAGAGTCAGGAAACCGCCCACATTGTTGCGAGATCCATTGCGTGCTCGCTCGAGTCTACTGCTGGAGCGAAAACGTCCCGGTAATTGCTGCAGTGTTCTGCGGATCCTGCTTGTCGACGGCGGTGAACTTAAAGCTGCCTTTTGCGAATTTCTTTACGAAGTCGACCTCGTCCAGAGTGATCTCGCCCCCTTCTTGAATGGCACTCCAGCTGTCGCCGGTTTTCGGGTTATAGAAGGCTGTGGCTTTCGCGCTTCTCAACGTATAGGTGCCCGGTTCAATTTTCTCGGAGATCACAAACTCGGTGCCCCATGGTGGTGGGGGGGTGGAGCTGTCGAACCCACCTGCGAGCAATCTGTTTGGCTCGACCGAGAAATGGAGCAGGTCGGTAGGAACAGAGACCTCGGGGCCGTTGTTTTCCTTCACTTTCAAGCTGAACAGTCCGACGGCTTTAGTGTTGCTCATGATTTATCTTCCTTGCCGGTTATCGAGAGAATCACACACTGCGTAATGGCAGCCATGGTTCTTCGAAATGGAAAGGGCGTCTACTGTCAGAAATTACAGGTAGAGGGAGCTGTGCGACGAACGGTTAGCAAGCCAAAAAAGAGTCCCGAATGGAGACTCTATTTTGAGCGTTTTTTACTTCAAAGCGCAGCGACAAACTTGTTCGCCAGTTTGTCGCTGTCCTTGACGTCGTTGACGTTCTCTTTCTCCGACTGCGCCAGTTGCATCTTGTCCTGCAAGCGCTGGGCGATCTCTTTGCCGATGGCCAGTTGTTTCTCCGGCGGCATGTTCTTGATGTCTTCTTCGGTAATGCCCAAGTCCTTGAGGATACTGTCGCGCAGACGCTGTTCCGGCGTCTTGCTCATGTAGTCCTTGAACTCGTCGGTGGCGGAACCGGTGGCTTTGGTCGCATCCAAAGTATCGGTGGTTTGCAGGCCGACACGGGTCTTGGCGAACGCTTCGTCGACGTTGTCGCTGATGCGCGTGGCTTCGCTGACTTGCTGAGTGGCAATCTGCGTGGCCGAGTCCTGCACCTTGGCGGTGGCGTCGCTGTTTTGCGTCTGCACCTGGTTTTGCAGCGTTTGCAACATCGCGCCGTGCAGGCCGCCTTGCAGACCGGCAGCCGCTGTGGCGGTCGCGTCTTCTGCCAACCGCTTGGGCAGCTGCAGCATTTCCATTTGTTTGGCACTGACCAACATGATGAATTGTCCTGTAGTTATGACTGACCGCCATACAGGAGCAATTACTGTGCCTGGCCAATAAAGCCTTTTATTTCAGAGAGTTGTTGGATTCAGGCGATTGAGAAAGCGGTCATCCTTTGCCGATGAGCGGCAGTGGGTGACCGCCAAGCGTCAGCGATGGGCAATCCTCTCCAGCGCCAGATTCGTGTGCACGGCCAGTGCGGCGAATCGGGCAGACGCTTGCGCGGCTACCCGATAAACCAAATTACGAATTAGCGATTTATGCCGCAGCGGCAGAATCCGGCAACGCCGAGGCCGGTAAGCCGAACACCCGATCAAACAGCCAGTTGAAGGCAAACGTATAGCAAGGGATGAAGATGATCAGCGCCAGATCCAGCAGAAACGCCTGTACCAGGCTGATGTTCATCCACCACGCGATCAACGGAATCAGGAACACGATCAACGTCAGTTGAAAACCGACGGCATGGGCGATGCGTCGCTTGACTGTGCGGGTACGCGACTTCTGCCGACTTTCCCAGTGTTCAAACAGCGAGGTGTAGATGAAATTCCAGGTCACGGCGATGGTGGTGATGATCACCGCCAATGGCCCGGTGCTGCCCGGCGAGGTGCCGGACAACAAGGCCAGACCAACGGCGGAGAAGGTCATGCCGATTACTTCGTAGAGCGACACATAGACCAGTTTGCGTTTGACGCCTTGCATGCAGATTTGCCTCTTATTTCAGATTCGATGGCCAGGGGGACTGGCGGAGGCGGCGAAAGATAGCTTCAATAGAGCTGACAGAAAAAGTCAGTAGCTTTCAGTTTTATTGATAGGTGGGGAATTGAACTTCAACAGCGACAGCATCGAACTGTTTCTCGCCGTGATCGAGCGCGGCTCCTTTTCCGCCGCCGCCCGGGCGTTGGGCAAAGTCCCGTCGGCGGTAAGCATGGGCATCGGCAACCTTGAGGCCGAACTGGGTTATCAACTGTTCGACCGTAGCCATCGTGAACCGCAACCGACGGCGATGGCGATGTCGCTGGTGCCTCACGCGCGGCTGATCGCCGAACAGCTCAAGCAACTGCAAGTACACGCGGTGGAATTGTCGCTGGGGCTGGAGAGCAAATTGTCGATCGGCGTGGTGGCGGACATTGATCGCCGACGTCTGCTGGCGGCAATCAAGGTGATCGCCGAGCGTCATCCGCTGCTCGATATCGAAGTACTGACCGCGCCGCAGGATGACGTGCTGGCGATGTTGCACAGCGGTCGGGTCAGTGTGTGCCTGGCGTTCGCCGGACTGAGCGTGAACGTGCTCGAGCGTTTTCAGTTTGTCGGCAATGAACGAATGATCGCCACGCTGGCGGCGGACAGTCCGTTGTTGCAGGGCCAGGATCTGTTTCTTGAAGACCTGGTGCATGTACGGCAAATTTTCGTCGCCAGCCGTGATTTGCCGATCAGCGAGACCCGGCCATTGGTGGCCGAGTCCTGTTGGCGAACCGACAGTCTGGAAACGGCGATGGAGATGGTCGAGGCGGGATTGGGCTGGGGCAACTTTCCGTTGTCGGTGGTGCAGTCGCGGCTGGATTCGGGGCGCCTGAAACGCCTGAATTTCCGCAACATCGAAAACGGCCTGGTGTTGCCGGTGCATGCGGTGTGGCTCAAGAGCCAGCCGTTGCAGAAGGGCGCGTTGGCGCTGGTGGACCTGCTCAGCCACTAGCGACTGTGGAGATCCGATGTGGGAGCGAGCCTGCTCGCGAAAGCGTCGTGTCAGTCGGCACAGGTTTATCTGAACCACCGCTTTCGCGAGCAGGCTCGCTCCCACAGGGATTGTGTTTCAACCATGAAACTATGGGAGATCAGGTACTTTCGCGGATCTTCAGTTCGAAGCCCATGTCTTCCACTGGCCGCGCCACGCTGTTGCCCGCCATCAAGGTCAACATCTGCTCCGCCGCCCGCCGGCCAATCGCCTCTCGCGGGGTATTGATGCTGCTCAGACGCGGCACCATGTGCTCGGACATTGGCAAGTCGTTGAAGCCCAGAATCGCCACTTGCTCGGGAATCTTGATGCCATTGCGCAGCGCCTCAAGCAAAGCACCCTGCGCCAGGTCGTCGTTACCAAAGAAGATCGCATCGACATCCGGATGCGCCGCCAGCAATTGCAGAAACAACTCCCCGCCTAAGCCAACAGAGGAGGAGCGCGGGGTCAGCACTTCCAGATCCGGATCGTAGCGCCCGGCCTTCTGCAACGCTTTGCGGAAACCTTCGCCACGCAACAAGGTGCGCTGATCAAGCTGTGCGCCGATGTACGCCAGACGCTTGCGCCCACGAGAGAGCAAATGCTCGGCGGCAGTTTCACCAGCGCTGAGCTGCGAGAAGCCGACGCAGTTCACGCCAGCGGCGCTGTCCAGTTCCATCATGTACACGCAGGGGATGTTGCTCGCTTCGATCATCCGCCGCGAACTTTCAGTGCGATCAAACCCGGTCAGCAGAAAGCCACGCGGCTGATAAGCCATGTAGTTGCGCAGCAGGTTTTCTTCTTCATCGCGCGAGTAGTGGAAGTTGCCGATCAGCACTTCGAAGCCCTTGGGC
The DNA here is from genome assembly GCF_044743385.1 of Pseudomonas sp. NPDC087639. Classification (NCBI taxonomy): domain Bacteria; kingdom Pseudomonadati; phylum Pseudomonadota; class Gammaproteobacteria; order Pseudomonadales; family Pseudomonadaceae; genus Pseudomonas; species Pseudomonas sp. NPDC087639. Next base: position 29,156 of record NZ_JBIUWI010000023.1, read on the forward strand.
GTCAACACCCGATGAATGGCTTCCAGCGTGTCGATGAACAACAGGTTGGATAACGAAGGCACCAAAACCACCACCGAATGGCTCTGGGCAGAGGCCAGGGCACGGGCGGCGGGGTTGACCACGTAGTTGAGTTCGAGCGCAGCTTTCTGGACTTTCTCCACCAGCTCAGTGGCCACGGTGCTGACGCCGCGCAAGGCGCGGGAGGCGGTAATCGGGCTGACGCCGGCCAGGCGGGCAACTTCATTGAGGGTGGGACGGCCGGTGGTGCGGGTATTTTTATCGTTTTTAGAGGTGGTCATCGGGCGGCTTGCCAAACAAAAATCAAGGCACTAAGGTAGCGCTGTCCTGATGCAGCTGCAAATGCGTAAGCGAGGTCCTGCCTGATCTTCGCTTTTTGGCGTCGGGAACAAACCTGCTGCAACCCAAAAAAACGACAAGAAGGCGTCGGCAACTTCTACCTGTGCACTAGAGTCATAGCTAGCAAAGGTAGCGCTGTCTGCGCGCTGAGGTGTTATATGAGTCATCCCATCACCGCC
>NZ_JBIUWI010000023.1:29701-76722 GCF_044743385.1 Pseudomonas sp. NPDC087639
CAAGTCGTGAGTCAGCGAGGCCCTGTGCCTATTGAGCTGCGCCACTGCCATTGAAGGCGATACTTTTCATCCGGCCGCGAACATCGAAAAGATGAGCGCGGGGATCCCCCTGAACGACGACGACCGCGCCGGCTGGCTCGACAGCCTGTGCGATGAATTGCGTCGCGTCGATGCCTCGGGCCAGCGCCCGGTGCTGACCTGCTCGGCCCTCAAACACAGTTACCGCGAAGTGCTGCGCAGTGCCTTGCCGGGCCTGGGCTTCGTGTTCCTGGAACTGACGCCTGAAGTGGCCGCCGAGCGTGTATCCCACCGCCCGGGCCATTTCATGCCGGCCACGTTGATCGAAAGCCAGTTCGCCACCCTCGAATCGCCCAAGGGCGAGCCGTTGACTCTGGCGTTGAATGCATCGATCCACAGCGTTGAAGAACTGGCTGAACAAGCTCACGTCTGGTGGCGGGCCAACGGCCTGAAACAGGCGGTATGAGTGTGTCCATGCAGATAGCGCTGTCCTCACGACTTCTGATTAACCCGCTTTAATAACAACAACAAACCAGGAGACACCCCCAATGTTTGGCATGTCCCACGACGCCTACCTGCTGCTTGATGCAGTGGTCACGGTGATCGGACTCATCATCCTGATCACCAAGTTCAAGATTCACCCGTTCATTGCCCTGACCATCGCCGCCGCGTTCCTCGGCCTGACGTCCGGCATGCCGATCGGCACCATCATCAAGGCGTTCCAGGACGGCTTTGGTGGCGTGCTCGGTTTCGTCGGCATCATCCTCGCGCTGGGCACCATGCTCGGCAAAATGATGGCCGAGTCGGGCGGGGCAGACCAGATTGCCCAAACCCTGATCCGCGCGTTTGGTAAAGACAAAGTCCAGTGGGCAATGATGTTCGCCGCGTTCCTGGTGGGCATTCCGCTGTTCTTCGAAATCGGCTTCGTGCTGCTGATTCCGCTGGTGTTCATCGTTGCCCGCCGCACCGGCGTGTCGATCATCAAGATCGGTATCCCGCTGCTCGCCGGCCTGTCCGCCGTGCACGGTCTGGTGCCACCGCACCCGGGTCCGCTGCTGGCCATCGGCGTGTTCGGCGCTGATATCGGCAAGACCATCCTGTACGGTCTGATCGTTGCGCTGCCGACCGCCATCATTGCCGGTCCGATCTTCGGTACGTTCATCGCCAAGCACATTCCGGGTCACCCGAATCAGGAACTGGTCGATCAACTGGCCCGCGAAAACGATTCCGCCGTCCTGCCGAGCTTCAGCATCACCCTGATCACTGTGCTGCTGCCGGTGTTCCTGATGCTGCTGAAAACCTTTGCTGACGTGGCGCTGCCGGACGGTAACTTCTTCCGTACCTGGATGGACATGATCGGTCACCCGATCTCGGCACTGCTGCTGGCGTTGCTGCTGTCGCTGTACACCTTTGGCTACAAACAGGGCATTGGCTCCAACCAAATGCTCAAGTGGCTTGATGCGAGCCTGGCGCCAACCGCGGCGATCATTCTGATCATCGGTGCTGGCGGCGGCTTCAAGCAGATGCTGGTGACCAGCGGCGTGGGCGACGTGATCGGCCACATGGCGGTCAGCGCGCAGATCTCGCCGATCCTGCTGGCGTGGCTGGTGGCGGCGGTGATTCGTATCGCCACCGGATCGGCGACTGTGGCGACCATCACTGGCGCAGGCATTGTGGTGCCGGTGGTGGGGATGATCCCGGGCGTCAATCGTGAGTTGCTGGTGCTGGCCACCGGCGCCGGTTCGTTGATCCTGTCCCACGTCAACGACGCCGGTTTCTGGCTGGTGAAGCAATACTTCAACATGACCGTGGCCGAGACGTTCAAGACCTGGACCGCGATGGAAACCATCCTCTCCATCGTCGCGCTGGGCTTTATCCTGCTGCTGTCGCTGTTCGTATAAGCGACTTTTTGCAGACACAAAAAAACCGCAGCGATGCGGTTTTTTTGTGCCTGGATCGGTCGTCAGTTAGTCGTTTTCGGCGTCAACCCATCCGCCCGGAACATCCCGCGAATGCCGCGTACAGCCTGACGAATCCGGTCCTGGTTTTCGATCAGCGCGAAGCGCACATGATCGTCGCCATACTCACCAAAACCCACGCCCGGCGAGACGCAGACCTTGGCTTCGGCCAGCAGCTTCTTGGCGAACTCCAGCGAGCCCAAGTGCGCGTATGCCTCGGGAATCTTTGCCCAGACATACATCGACGCTTTCGGATTCTCGACCATCCAGCCCAGCTCATGCAGGCCTTTGACCAGCACATTACGCCGCTGGCGGTACTGCTCGGCGATGTCGCGCACGCACTGCTGATCGCCTTCCAGCGCAGCAATCGCTGCCACTTGCAGCGGGGTGAACGTGCCGTAGTCGTGGTAACTCTTGATCCGCGCCAGAGCGTTGACCAGTTCTGGATTGCCGACCATGAAGCCGATACGCCAACCGGCCATGTTGTAACTTTTCGACAGGGTGAAAAACTCCACCGCGATGTCCTTGGCGCCCGGCACCTGCATGATCGACGGGGCTTTCCAGCCGTCGTAGACGATGTCGGCGTACGCCAGGTCGTGGATCACCAGCACGTCGTATTGCTTGGCGAGGGCGATCACCCGTTCGAAGAAATCCAGCTCCACGCACTGCGCGGTCGGGTTGGACGGGAAGCCGAGGATCATCATTTTCGGCTTGGGGATCGAACCGCGAATCGCCCGCTCAAGCTCGGCGAAGAAGTCCACACCGGGCACCAGCGGCACCGAACGCACCTGGGCGCCAGCAATCACCGCGCCGTAGATATGAATCGGGTAGCTCGGGTTCGGCACCAGTACGGTGTCGCCCTGATCCAGCGTGGCCAGCATCAAATGCGCCAGGCCTTCCTTGGAACCGATGGTGACGATGGCCTCGCTTTCCGGGTCGATATCGACCTCGTAGCGTTGCTTGTACCAGTTGGAAATCGCCCGGCGCAGGCGCGGAATGCCCTTGGACGTGGAATAACCATGGGTGTCTTCGCGTTGAGCAACTTGTACGAGTTTTTCGACAATGTGCGGCGGCGTAGCGCCGTCGGGGTTGCCCATGCTCAAGTCGATGATGTCTTCACCGCGACGCCTGGCGGCCATCTTCAGCTCGGCGGTGATGTTGAAAACGTAAGGGGGGAGTCGATCTATGCGCGCAAAGCGGCGCGGCGAACCTTGTTCGGCCATTGTTGCCTCGGATAACGTAAGCGCCCGGAACCGTCCGAGCGACGCTGGTCACTGCGGTGACCTGTTGGCGAAGATAAGGGCAGTGATGGCAGACTGTCCAGTCTGTGCGTAAACAAATTTTTCCCAAGGAAATCGGTAGATGGAATTCACCAGCGGCTTCTTGCTGAGCCTTTCGCTGTGCCTGGACATCGGCGTCGCCAACATCGCAATGATCACTTTGGCGATGCAGCGCGGTTACTTTCAAGGCTTCGCGCTGGGCCTTGGCACTTGTGTCGGCGACTTGATTTACGCCGTGCTGGCGCTGGCCGGGATGACCGTTCTGCTGCAATACGAAACCGTGCGCTGGGTGCTGTGGATCGGCGGTTCGGCGCTGCTGATCTACTTTGCCGCGAAGATGATTTATTCGGCGATTCACCACGAAGCGCTGCTGGCTGAAACCGCCGAAGTGGGGCACAACTCCCATCGCAAGGAGTTCTTTCGCGGGATCTTCCTGGCCATGTCCTCGCCCAGTGCAATTCTGTGGTTCGCCGCAGTCGGTGGCACGCTGATCGCCCGTTCCGGTGGCGGTGGCCCAGTCAGTTCGGCGCTGTTCCTCGGTGGTTTTCTCTGCGCCGGGCTGCTGTGGTCAGCCGGTTTGTGCTTCGCCGCCAGCCACGGAGGCAAGCTGCTGGGCGACAAGCTGTTGCGCTACTCCTATATGGCATCTGCGGCGATCTTCTGCTATTTCGCGGTTTACGTGATCGTATCCGGCTACAACGAGTTTGTCGGCTCCGGTGCCGTCGAGCAGCTGCACGCACTGTAATCGTGCGAATCGGCATGGGCTTTCTATACTCACCAGCCGAACCCCTTTTTTGTTCCAGGAGTCGAGTCATGGATGAGCAAACACGCGTCGAAGTGGCTGAACCTCGCTTCGAACATGGACACTTTCTGCTGATAGCAGGTTTTCGCGGTCGATTTACCCAAGAGACCGCCAAGGATATCCCGGCGCTGTGGGAAAAATTCCTGCCGCACCTGGGGCGCATTCCTGGCCAAAAAGGCGAAGTGACCTACGGGGTCTGCTGCAATTTCGACGGCAAGGGTGGCTTCGATTACATCGCCGGGGTGGAAATAAGCAAGCTCGATGATCTGGATCAGAAGTTGTATCAATGGGTCGAAGTGTTACCCCGCCAGTACGCGGTGTTCGAACATACAGGGCCACTCGACCAGTTGCCGCAGACCCTGCAGTACATCTACAAAACCTGGCTGCCGAGCTCTCACTATGTGGAGCTGAACGCCCCGGAGCTGGAGCGCTACAGTGCGGACTTCAATCCGAAACTGCATACCGGCAAGCTGGAAATCTGCGTACCGGTCGACAGCAAATCCTGAGCCGACAACGCTGAGGCGGATCACTGATCCGCCTCTTGTTTTCAACGCTGTTTACGGCGCGCCCGCATCAGGTCGATGCCCAGGGTGATAAAGCCGAATGTACTGATGCCCAACACCATCAACAGGCCAATCTCAACGCTGCTCATAAGCGGTTTCCCCCAAGGGTAGTCAGAGACACCCCACAGAAATAGCCCCCCGCGAACCCGAAGAAAAGCGCTTATACGCAGGCTTTACGCCGCCCGCGCGGATCGATATGCACACCTTATTCCTTTATGCTTTGCGCACTTTTCCCCGCTGATTTTCGAGCTGCCATGAACACCGTCATTCGCAACGTCACCGCCGCCGACCTGGACCGCTGCTACGCCATCGAAACCGTTGCCTATGAAGGCGACGAAGCTGCCACTCGCGAGAAGATCGCCACGCGCATTGGGACCTGGCCGGAGGGTTTCATCGTTGCCGAGGTGGGCGGCGAGGTCGCGGGTTTCATCAACTCGGGCGCGGCGTTTGACGTGCAGATGTCGGACGAGGCGTTCAAGGAACTGATCGGCCACGACCCGGCCGGGCCGAACGTGGTGATCATGTCAGTGGTGGTGCATCCAGACTATCAGGGCCAAGGCCTGGCCAAGCGCTTGATGGCCGAGTTCATCGAGCGTATGCGAGGGATGGATAAAGCGACGATTCACTTGATGTGCAAGGAAAAGCACATCCCGCTGTATGCCGGGTTTGGCTTTGCCTACATCAAACCGTCTGAGTCGGACCATGGCGGCATGGCGTGGCACGAGATGATTCTGACCCTGTAAACACGTCCCCCTGTAGGAGCTGCCGAAGGCTGCGATCTTTTGATTTTGGGTTTTAAGATCTAGATCAAAAGATCGCAGCCTTCGGCAGCTCCTACAGGGGATGGTGTGTCAGTAGAGGGTGTCTTGCACCCGCTTCGGCGCCTCGCGGTCGTACGTGTCGGCATCGAACTGGCCGTCGTTGGATACGTTCGTTGGTTTCTACTCCCTACAAAGAATGCTCTGGACTGCAGTCACCGCCTTATCGAGTACGGCTTCCTCACTTAGATCGGTTGTATCGATTCTTATCCAGTTCACCAGACCGCATCGCTCATAACTGGATCTAACTCGATTCTGATAGTCAATGAAGCCCTTCTGGGGATCTGCATTGGCGCCGTCATAGGCTCCACTCTCGCTAAGGCGAAATGATCCTTTTCTCTGTGCTGCCAGTGCCGGATCAACATCTAAAAAAATTACGAAGTCAGGTTTTCTAATCGTTGAGAACATTGCCAACGCATTCTCAGCCAAATCAGTACTCTTAAGCAGGAAGCGCGCTAGGTATTTATAGTGCCAACCATCGGAGATGCAGCTTGCGCCAGAATTGATCAAAGGTGTTATAGCCGCATGATCTGTGGCCTGAAACCACGCAGTGATGAGGCTCATCCAGTGTTTGTCACCTAATTGTTCAAGGGGAGCGTTGTCCGGATAATCCCATAAGACTTCACGTAGCCGAGACATATGAAACTCTGTATAGCCTGTAGGCACTGGAGGACGATTTTTGTCTATATAGTGCAATGCAGAATGGGACTGAAAAATTCTGTCATATGTTGCTCGCGCAACCGTTGATTTTCCAGCGCCATCGGTACCTTCGAATGCAATAAATACTCCCTTATCCAAAGAATAATTCATGAAAAACCTCCTAGGTAAGCTTCAGTATCTAAAGAGTTTCTTCCACTTCCTTCTATTAGCGGTCTAAAGCCTTCTCTTTGATAAATTTCTGACATTTTTTTACCGAGTGTATTTAGAAAGTCGACGGAAGGACGCGCTTTTGTGGAGTAGTGTGAGCCGGCGTCGGGGTGGAATACTGCAACCGCAGGCACCACTCCCATGTTTCCGAAATACTCGATTCCTTAAATTATTGACTCTAAAGGTTCCATGCCAGCTACAAAACCCGCGTAAGGCAAATGATGCGGCACTCAGCGAGTCGACAATGTAATGACCAATAAAGGAGAAGAAAATCAGTGATCCAATCATATCTCCCAATCTGGAAAATATTAGCGGTGCAGATAGTTTTAATATTTCCATACGATGGACCGCTTGTGGCATTCCAAGGGGAGCTAACTGTGAGTGTTTAATCCCATTCTTTGAGTAAGGTTGTTAGGCGTGGGGTCTGGGATGCAGCAAAGTATTTTTTTCTGAAGTAGTACTCGCACATTGATATTTTATGTATGGTTTGTTTGCGCTCGTTGAACTCATTGTCTAGTGCGGCAAGAGAAGTTTTTGTCGTTGGATAGATGTCTTTTGTTTTTAGCAGGTCCTCAATTGCTAGGAATACCAAGTCCATGTAGTCCAATATCTCTTGGATGTAGGATCTGCATTCCGTCTCTGTAGTTGCTCCTTGCCTGGCCAAAACAAAAAACTTGTTTTTGATGGTTTCGAATCCTTCAACTCGATACATATTTGAGTATACCCACTTATAGTGCTTGTTCGAAGTACCAGTGAGGTAGGTGAAACTCATGGACGTCTTTAGCATCATGTCTCTGGCTATCTCACAACCCATCCATAGATTTCCCGACTGCCAACAGCCTTGAATGTCCTGAAACGCGTAAAAGACGGGGAGTTTCTCACGATGTGCAATGTAGATATGCTTGTCTAAAGGGATTCTTGATTTTATAGATTTGAATCTTTCTTCGTTTGTAATGGCATGTCCGATAATAGAGCGATGAATGATGTTGTTTTCTGTATTTGTTAGTATCGGGTTATATAGGAAGCGCTGATCAGAAATTACCTCGGTAAACGCCTTGTCGATTTTTTTGTATATATCTTCAATTTCCGAGAAGGTGATGTAGTCAGCGTCAATGTGGATGCTGGTGTCTCCATAGAAGTCGGTTGTGTTGTGGACTTCTTCGTTTTTCGTGATATGGCGATAATCTTCGTCTGTGACAAACGCGTGTTCGATATCTTTAATGCTTCTCGCTGTAGGGCGTTGCTCGCAGAGAATGATGCAGTCGATGTCAGAGTGAATAGTTCCTATGCCCTCTATTAGAGAGCCAGAAACAATTAGAATGCTTGTCGGTTCTAAAAAAGCTTTCTCTAGAAGATAGTTTTTCGGTATGGAAATTTTTCCATCCAGTATGATTATTTCATTATTGGTGATTTCTGATTTTGAAGTCTTAATTAGAGTGTTTGTCACACGGTGCTCCCCGGGGATGTCGAGTGCTGCTGTGCTTTAAGTGTCGGTCTCCATGTCGGAGTCCGTTTTTCGAAAATGGTAATCTATTGAGTAATTAATAAATTGACTCATGGCTAAAACCTAGAGTGTTTGACAGTGGGTCGTCAATCTCTAGAATAAAAATCAGAATTTACTTACAGGGTTTTATAAGTTTTGGTGAGTTGAGGTTTTTTGCGTGGGATAACTCTTACAGGGTGATTACAAAATCCTGTAAGAGAACATCAGATCTGGTTTTTCAATAGAGGCTGTCACGCACTCTGGTCGGCGCCTCGCGGTCGTAGCTGTCGGCATCGAACTGGCCGTCGTTCAAACGCTTGTGAAAGGCTCCGGCCGTAGGCAGCGCCGAGCGCGGCAGATGCGTTTCAGGGTTCCACGCATCCGAGCGCACAAACGCTTTCGAACAATGGAAATACGCCGCTTCCACTTTTACCAGCAACACGGTTTTCGCCGGTTTGCCGTTCACTGCAAAACTCTCCAGCAACACCGGCTCGGCGCTGATCGACGCCGTGCCGTTGACCCGCAACGTCTCGCCAATCCCCGGAATGATGAACAGCAGCGACACCCGCGGATCGTGCAGCACATTGCGCAAGGTATCGATGCGGTTGTTGCCCGGACGATCCGGCAGGGCCAGGGTGCGTTCGTCGATGATCCGCACAAACCCCGGCGCATCACCGCGTGGCGAATTGTCGAGGCCATCAGCGCCCACCGAGCTGACAATCACCAACGGCGACACGCGCACCATCGCCTGATAGTCCTCGTTGAGAAAGGTGATCTGCTTGCGCACCGCACGCTCGTGGGGCAATCCGTAAATAGCTTCCAGTGCTTCAATTGAGTCGATCATCGTGCTTCCCTCGATGACTTAGAAAAACAGGCCCATGCGTCGCTCGTACCCGATTCGGCCCTTGTAGGCTTCGCCGCTGTCGACGTAGCCATGTTTGGCGTACAGGGCGATGGCGGCGTCATTGTCGGCGTCCACCGACAATTCCAGCCCTTTGATCTCCGGCCATGCCTGGCGTGCGACTTTGGGCAGTGCTTGCAGACACGCCTTGCCGTAACCCTTGCCCTGCGCCCGGCGATCCACCTGCAACGCATGCAACGTGGCGCTGTGTTCATCGGCCCAGGCCGGTAACACCGGCGGGCGCTTGAGCAGCAGGAACGCCACTGGCATTTCATCCGCCAGCAGCGCAAAACCCTTCACGCCGGGGCCGGGTTTCGACAGCAAGGTGTGCAACGCGCCATGAATGTCGCCGGAAAACTTGATCTGCTCGGGATGGATTTCAATCGCCTCGACTTGCTGACGCTGCAATGCGTTCAGGCTGTCGTACGGCACGAGTTGGGCTGACACGGGAATTTCCTTTTTCCTACAAAGATGAGTCCGGATTCTAGCGACTTTGCTTCCTGCGGAAATTTTTTGTTTCGTCTGTCGATCTGCCGATTGGCCGAACGACTAAAGGTGTCTTCACAACAACAATCACGGAGAACACCATGAGCGCACAGACTGAAATCCAGACCCTGATCGACACCTATCGACAGGCCGTCATGGCCAAGGACGTGGAGAAAGTCATGGCGTTGTACGCCGACGACATCGTCTCGTTCGATGCAATCAAGGCCCTGCAATTCAAGGGCAAACCGGCCTACCGCGCGCACTGGGTGGAATGCATGGAAATGTGCCCCGGCCCGCACATCTTCGAATTCCACGAGATCGTCATCGAAAGCGCCGACAACATTGCCTTCGCCCATTGGGTGGCCAATTGCGGCGGCACCAACGAGAAGGGCGAAACCCAGAGCTGCTGGATGCGCGTCACCGCGTGCTATCGGCAGGTTGGCGGGGCGTGGCGCATTGTCCACGAGCACTGGTCGGCACCGTTCGATCCGATGAGCGGCGCGACGCTGTTCGAAGTGCAGCCCTGATCTTCAGCCATAGTTGATCCGTTCGTTTCAGGAGAACGCCATGAAATATCTTTGCCTGGTCTACAGCGATGAGCGCTTGCTGCACTCGTCGCCCGACAGCCCCGAGGACGCCGAGTGCTGGGCCTACGCCGAGTCGATTCAGGGCAGCGGGCGGATGGTCGCCGCCGAAGCGCTGGAGTCGGTGCAGACCGCCACCACGGTGCGCATGCGCAACGGCAAACTGTCGATCACCGACGGCCCGTTCGCTGAAACCAAGGAGCAACTGGCCGGCTTCTACCTGATCGATGCCAAGGATCTCAACGAGGCGATCCAGGTCGCCGGCAACATCCCGGCGGCCCGGGTTGGCAGCGTTGAAGTGCGTCCCGTGCGCCAGTTGAATGTCTGAAGTCAGGGCGCGGGTCGAGCAGGTCTATCGCGAAGACTCGCGGCGGATTCTGGCGACGCTGATTCGTCTGCTCGGTGATTTCGATCTCGCCGAAGAGGCCTTGCACGAGGCTTTTTTCGTCGCGGTCGAACGCTGGCAGCGCGACGGCGTGCCGGACAATCCGCGCACCTGGCTGGTGTCGACCGGGCGCTTCAAGGCCATTGATGTGTTGCGTCGTCGTGCACGGTTCAAGGCCTCGCAGCCATTGTTGTTGGCGCAGCTGGAAGAGCTGGAGCAGGCCGACTGGAGTGACGAAGACGTGGAAGACGATCGCCTGCGGCTGATCTTCACCTGCTGTCACCCGGCGCTGGCGGCAGATGCGCAAGTGCCGCTGACCTTGCGCGAAGTCTGCGATCTGACCACCGAAGAAATCGCCCGCGCCTTTCTCTCGGCGCCGGCGGCGATTGCCCAGCGCATCGTACGGGCGAAAGCCAAGATCCGTGACGCGAAAATCCCTTATCAAGTGCCGAGCCTGAGCGAACTGCCCGAACGCCTGGACAGTGTGTTGCGGGTGATTTATCTGGTGTTCAACGAGGGCTATTCGGCGTCGATGGGCGCTGAGTTAACGCGGGAAGATCTGACCCGTGAAGCAATCCGGCTAGGGCGGTTGTTGATGGAGTTGCTGCCGGAACCGGAGGTGATGGGGCTGTTGGCGCTGATGCTGCTGCACGAGTCGCGACGGCCGGCGCGCACCTCGCCGACAGGGGAGCTGGTGCTGCTGGATGATCAGGATCGCTCGCAGTGGGATGCCGGTTTGATTGCTGAAGGTTGTGCGCTGGTGGAAAGGGCGCTGACCACGCGGCGGTTCGGGCCGTACTGTCTGCAAGCGGCGATTGCGGCGGTGCATGCCGAAGCGCCGACCGCCGAGGACACCGATTGGGAGCAGATCGTTGGGCTGTATGACGTGCTGTCGCGGGCGGTGCCGTCGCCGGTGATCGAGTTGAACCGGGCAGTGGCGGTGGCCAAGCGTGACGGGGCGTTGGCCGGGTTGACGTTGATCGAGGGGATATTGGCGCGAGGGGAGTTGCAGGATTACCACTTGGCGCATTCGGCGCGGGCGGAGTTTTGTCGGCAGTTGGGCCGGGTTGAGGAGGCGCGGGCGAGTTATTTGCGGGCGCTGGAGTTGACGCGGCAGGAGCCGGAGCGGCGGTTTATCGAGGGGCGGTTGAGCGAACTCGATTGATCTGAAATCTTCAATGGCAGCGCCGGCCTCATCGCTAGCAGGCTAGCTCCCACAGGGTTCGGGGTTGAACACTGCATTTGTGACCGACATCAATCACTGTGGGAGCTAGCCTGCTAGCGATTAAGGTCCGAAGGACCTTCGGCGTTTTGTCAGGCTTGTTGGCGGGTCGCAGCCATAACGATTTCGCGGATGCAAACGTTTTGCGGCTGCTCATACGCATAAGCAATCGCCGTCGCCACATCCTCGGCACTCAACACCGTCCCGCCCATTTCCTGCTTCCAGGCCTGATACCCGGTCTTGATCGCCTCATCCGTGGTGTGGCTCAACAACTCGGTCTCCACCGCCCCCGGCGCAATCGTGGTCACGCGCACGTTATGCGGCGCCAACTCTTCACGCAGGTTTTCCGACAGGCCATGCACGGCAAACTTGGTGCCGACATATGCCACGTGATTCGGGAAGGTCTTGCGCCCGGCCACTGAGCTGACGTTGATGATCGTCCCGTGTTTACGCTCGACCATCCCGGCCACCACCGCGTGCACACCGTTGAGCAAACCCTTCACATTGACGTCGAGCATCTGGTCCCACTGCGCCGGGTCCTGCTCTGTCATCGCGCCCAGCAGCATCACCCCGGCGTTGTTGATTAGCGCATCGGCCGGCCCGAATTGGGCCTCGGCTTCTGCCACCGCTGCGAGCAAAGCGGCGCGATCGGTGATGTCGACTTTACGGCTGAGGGTGTTCGGCAGCTCCAGCGCTTCAAGACGCTCAACCCGCCGCGCCAGCAACAGCAGCGGATGGCCGGCAGCACTCAAGCGGCGGGCGGTGGCTTCGCCGATGCCCGAACTGGCCCCGGTAATGATGATCAATGGCTTGCTCATGGATGCGCTCCTGAAATAAGAATTTCAAATGACTGAAGAATGGGCGCAGTATATTTTGCCCTGCCGAGGCTGAAAAATGCCTTATTCCTCTGTCTGTCATCGGAATTGCCTATGGATATCCGCCATCTCAAAGCCTTCCTCGCGGTGTTTGAGGAGCGCAACATCACCGCCGCCGCGCAGCGACTGTTCATCAGTCAGCCGACGCTGTCGGTGACCATCAAGCAGCTTGAAGAAGAACTCGGCGCGCCGCTGTTTGTCCGCCAGCCACGCGGGGTCGAGGTCAGCGATGAGGCGCGGTTGTTGTACCCGCAAGCGCGGCGCATGGTGGCGGAAGCCGAGGCCTTGAGCCGGATGTTTCGCGGTGGCGAAAACCGCCTGCCGTTGACCCTGGGTATCGAGGGCGATATTGCCGCCAGCCATATCGAAGCGTTCGTGCGCATGGCCCATCTGGCATTGCCGAATCTGTTGCTGACGCTGGAGGAAGGTTGCAGCGGTGAGGGTCGTTTGGCGGTCGAGGAGATGTGCTGCGAAGACGAGTTGTTCCTGCCGCTGTGGGAAGAACCCTATGTGATGGCGCTACCGCTGGATCATCCGATGGCGGCCGCGCAGGCCGGTTGGGCACCGATTGAAGACTGGATCACTTGCCCGCAGCATCCGTCGCATCAGCGTTTGATGGCGCTGTACGGGCGCTCGCCAGACGCGGTGGCCGGGCATGCCGGCTCGTTGCAGCAGGCGTTGCATATGGTCGCGGCGGGTGTCGGCGTGGCGATGTTGCCGCAGTCACTGGTGAACGGACATGGACGGGTGGTGGTGCGCGCGTTGCATCTGCCGGCGCCGACGCGGCGGGTGGGGTTGTGTTACGCGGCGCAGGCGCTGGAGTTGCCGGCGATGCGTGGGTTGCATGAGTATTTTCAGGTGAATCGGCCGGCGGATATTGCTGCCGCCTGATCGGCCGCTATTCCAGCATCTTGCTCAATAGCCAACTCCCCGCCGGCCCCGGCGGATACAGCCGCGACCACAGGGCATCGACAAACACCGGTTTCGGCCAGCCGCGCACGTTCAGTTCCACTAGCGTGCCATTGCCGAAACGTCCCACTAGCCAGCGCGGCAGTGGCGCCCAGCCGAAGCCCATTTCGGCCATTTCCATCAACATCAGATAACTCGGTGCCGACCACACGCGTCCCTTGGCGCGACTCTCGTAGGGATTGATGATCGTTGCCAGGCGCAGTTCGCGATGCTGTTCGAGGATGGCTTGATCGACATTTTTCAGCGTCGCCAGCGGATGTTCGCGGCTGACGAACAAGGCGATATCCGTGCGCTCGGCGACGGTCGAGGTCACCAGATCCGGTGGGTAGGTGTCCTGCATCTCGGCAAAGGCCAGATGCGCTCGACCGCGTTGCACCAGTTCGATCAAGTCATCGCATTCGGCGATCAGGCATTCCAGCTCCAGATCCGGATAACGCTGCTCGAAGCCCATCAACGCCGCTTCGAAACGCGCCGATTGGTAGGTGTCGGAAATCGCCACGGTCAGCTTTGGTTCGACACCTTGGGACAATTGTCGTGCGGTCATTTCCAGACGGCTGTTGGCTGCCAGAATCGCCTCGGCCCGTTGCAGCATCACGTGGCCAGCGGGGGTGAGGGTCGGTTTGCGGCTGCTGCGATCAAACAGGATCAGATCCAGATCAATCTCCAGACTCGCCACCGCCGCACTGATGGTCGACTGACTGCGCCCGAGTTTGCGCGCCGCCGCCGAAAACGAACCCTGGGTTGCCGCCTGGACAAACGCCAACAGCACTTCTTGCGAAGCCATGAACTATCGCCTTGATCGATGGTTATTGGTTATTAAGTATCGGTGCGGGGGTGGATCATGGCAACCATCTTCACTCAAGGAGTCAGGCCATGACTGCCCCTAAATCCATCACTGAACGTATTTTCCAGGCCATCGGTTTCGAACTGCTGGCGATCCTGATTTGCACACCATTGCTGGCGTGGATCATGCAAAAACCGCTGCTCGACATGGGCGCGGTGACGGTACTGATCGCGATGCTGGCGCTGGGCTGGAACGTGGTTTTCAACCGTTTCTTCGACCGCATGCTGGCGCGCATGAACGTCGCGCACAACGCCTGGGTGCGGGTGGTGCATGCGTTGCTGTTCGAGGGTGGCTTGATCGTGATGGGTGTGCCGCTGATTGCCTGGTGGTTGTCGGTCAGTCTGTGGCAAGCGTTGTTGCTCGACATCGGCGTGTTGCTGTTCTTTCTGCCGTACACCTACGTGTATCACTGGGGCTATGACGTAATGCGCGAGCGCTTCCTTACCCGCCGTGTCTGTGAGGGATAACACAAAAACTGCGGCAAATAAAAACCTGTGGCGAGGGGATTTATCCCCGATGGGTTGCGAAGCAGCCCCAAAAAATGGGCCTGCTGCGCAGTCCATCGGGGATAAATCCCCTCACCACAATGGCTATTTCCAAAAAAGTTTTTAGTGAGGTTTAGAGAAACATCCCGCCCGACGCCTCAACCCGCTGCCCATTGATCCACTGCGCACCCGGCGACAGCAGCAGTGCCAGCGCTCCGCCAATATCATCCGGCTGCCCCGCACGACCCAGCGCCGTATTGCTGGCAACCATCGCATTCACCGCCGGGTTGTCGCGCACAGTGCCGCCGCCAAAGTCGGTTTCAATCGCACCCGGCGCCAGCGTATTTACGGTGATCTGCCGTGAGCCCAGTTCCTTGGCCTGATAGCGGGTCAGTACTTCAATCGCGCCTTTCATCGCCGCATAAGCACTGGCGCCCGGGATGGTGAAGCGAGCAAGCCCGCTGGAGACGTTGATGATCCGCCCGCCATCGTTAATCAGTGGCAGGAGTTGCTGAGTCAGGAAGAACGGCCCTTTGAAATGCACGTTCATCAGCAGGTCGAATTGCTCCACGGTCGTTTCGGCGAAACTGACATGCAAACCGACCCCGGCATTGTTGATCAGGAAATCAAATCGCGGCCGATCAAAGTGCTGCAACGCCTGCTCGACCCGCGCGGCGAAGTCGGCAAAGCCTTCGCTGCGGCCGACATCCAGTTGCAGCATCACGGCTTTCGCGCCGAGTGCTTTGATTTCGCTTACCAGCGCCTGAGCTTCATCGGCGCGGCTGTTGTAGGTGCCGATGATGTCGATGCCGAGGGCTGCGAGATGCAGGGCGGCGTTTTTGCCCAGGCCACGACTGGCGCCGGTGATCAATGCAATTTTGCGGTTCATGGGACGTCCTCGGTTGCGGTGAGTGGTGATGGATCAAAGTTTATTTATCCGCCGCCAGGTGATAAACAGACTGAAATCGGAATCACTGTTCGGATGATTCGAACAATCAGAGAGTGGCCCCATGAACAAACTGGAACTGCTGCGCACTTTCGTCCGGGTCAGCGAGTTATCAAGTTTCACCCTCGCCGGAGAAAACCTCGGCCTGCCACGTTCAACGGTGTCCGAGCATGTGCAAGCGCTGGAAGCGCTGCTCGGTACGCGTCTGTTGCAACGCACCACACGCAAGGTGCAAGCGACGCAGGACGGCCTGGTTTTGTATGAGCGCAGCAAGGATCTGCTCTCGCACATGGACGAGATCGAAGGCTTGTTCCGTCAGGACGAAGCGTCGCTGACCGGGCGGATTCGCGTCGACATGCCGAACATTCTCGCTCGGCGTGTAGTGATGCCACGGCTGCCGCAGTTCATGGATCGCCACCCGAACCTGGAACTGGAAATCAGCAGCACTGACCGCCGCGTCGATCTGCTCAGCGAAGGTTTTGATTGCGTGCTGCGCGTCGGCGCGCAACCGGATCAGTCGGTGGTGGCGCGGCACCTGTGCGACGTCAGCATGATCAACTGCGCCAGCCCTGCTTACCTTGAACGCTATGGCGTGCCACAGACCCTGGAAGATCTGGCGCAGCATCGACTGGTGCATTACGTCGGCGTGCTCGGTTCGCGTTCGGAAGGGTTTGTGTATGAGGAGGAGGGGCAGATACGGCGTGTGCCAATGGCCGGCAGTGTCACGGTCAACAGCACCGATGCTTACGAGTCGGCGTGTCTGGGCGGCTTCGGGATTGTGCAGGTGCCCAATACCGGCCTGCGCTCGCATCTGCAAACCGGCGAATTGGTGGCGGTGCTGCCGCAATACAACGCGCCGGCGATGGGGGTTTCGCTGTTGTACGCGCGGCAGCGGCATTTGCCGTTGCGGGTGCGGGCGTTTATGGATTGGTTGGGGGAGGTGATCCGTTCCACTCTCTAGCCCACTACACCAATCAAAATGCAGGAGTAAGGCTGCTCGCGATAGCGGTTCATCAGTCTAGATCTGCACCGACTGACGCTGCTTCATCGCAAGCAGGCTCGCTCCCACACGTTTGCTCACGGCATGATCAAACGTGGAAGTAACCCACGCACGAATCAAACGGAAGGCGCTTGAGTTCGATTTTGTTCAGGTCCAGCACTTCACGCAGCGCTTTGGTTTCACCCGGGAAGTTGCGATAAGCCACTTCGTCCAGTACCACGATCGCGCCTTTAGGCATGTAGGGCAGGAAAGTTTCCAGCGCGACCTTGGTCGACTCGTACAGGTCAGTGTCGAGAATCAACATGGCCACGACCAGGTCCGGACGCGTCTTGACCCACTCCGGCACGGTCTTGACGATGTCGCCCTTGACCAGTTCGCAACGCGGAATACGGTTGACCGGACGCAGCAAGTCATTAGCGTCGATCATGTCCTGGATCAGCGACTGGTCGGTATCGGCGAACATGGTTTCGTTGACGTCGGCCGGATCGTCGGTCTTGCTGATGCTCTGGAAGCCTTCGAAGGTATCGAAACCCACGATCGAACGGTTGATCGCGTAGGGCTCCAGAATCATCGACAGGTGCATGTAGAGCATCAGCGAGTTGCCCTTGTACACGCCGCACTCGATGATCGCGCCCGGAATCTCTGCGACTTTCTTGAACAGCTCCATGCGCGACAGGGCAGCGGTCACACCGATGCGGTTGGCGAATACAAACGGTGCGTCCGCTACGTACTCGGCATCCACGCGCTTGAGGACATTGGCGCGGGTTTCGTTGTACTGAGCCTCGGCTGGGGTGATGCGACGCTTGGTCATTGCTGGATTCCTTGGAAATTCGAAAAATCGTGGGCGTGGAAATAATCTTTGAAACCGGCACCGACATCCGGACAGGCGCTGTCGACATTGATCGCGCCGCGCTGATGTTTGAGGTCATCCAGGTGCATCAGGCGGAAATCCACGCTGAAGCGGGTTTGCTGAGTGTGATTGGCCACGGTGCCGTGCAGGTGTGAGCCGGAGAAAATCAGCATTTCGCCGGTATTGCCGGCGATACGCAGTTCGGACGCGGTATTGATCTCTTCCTGCGGCACCGGATGCACGCGGACTTCGTCCTTGAGGTTGTCCTTGGCCTTGTGCCGCTGGTTGCTGATCCAGTCCGACAGGCTCCACTGACTGGAGGTGTTTTTCACCGGCACATCGAAGTAGCCGGTGTTGATCATCATCGTTTGATCCGGGGAAATGGTGTGCACCGGCATCCAAGTGTTGATCTGGCAATCGACGCTGCCATACCAGGTGTCGCGATGCGGCTTGTAGGCGTAGCTGACCCCGGCGTGCAGGTAGTCGTAATTGGGTACGACGCGGATGCGCGGCACGTCGAAGATGTATTCACGCGGATCGGCGCCGATCTCTTCGATAAAACTCAAAATCAGTTCTTTGACGCGCAGGCTGTTGGTGAACTGGCCCTTGAGGCGAGTCACCAGCACGACGAACTCTTCCACCGGCATCAGCGTGTGCAGCGCCTGGTGTTGGGTTTCACCGTTGAATGCAGCCGTGATGCTCTCTTGAGCAAAGGCACACAGTTGTTGGGCAGCGCGCAGTTGCGTGTTCAGAAAGATATCGCCGGCGTAGATGGCTTCCTTGAAGTCAGCTCGTTGTTGAAGCTGATTGATGTACAAATTCACTGTTGCCCTCCTGGAGACGTCGAGTGACTTAATAGTCGGCACCCGACCGACAAACTGAAGCGTTTTTTGACCACTGGCGCTTTGCGGCGAGGCTGGCAAGTTTCAAACCGACAAAAGAAATCCCGGTTTGCGCGGGGCCAGCCGGGATCTTTCGAGCGAATGTGAGCTTAGAACAATTGGGTGAACAACCAGTACAGGCTGCCCGACAACAAAATCGCCGCCGGCAACGTCAGCACCCACGCCATCAACAAATTGCGGATGGTCTTCATCTGTAATCCGCCGCCATTGGCAACCATGGTCCCGGCCACGCCCGAAGACAACACGTGCGTCGTCGACACTGGCAAACCGAACATGTCGGCTGCGCCAATGGTCAGCATTGCCACGGTTTCCGCCGACGCGCCTTGTGCGTAAGTCAGGTGGGTCTTGCCGATTTTCTCGCCGACCGTCACCACAATCCGCTTCCAGCCAACCATGGTGCCTAGCCCGAGCGCGATGGCCACGGCGATCTTCACCCACAGCGGAATAAATCGCGTCGCGTTGTCGATCTGCTGCTTGAACAGTTGCAGTTTGCCGCTGGTGTCGGCGTCGAAGTTGCCGACCTTGTTCTTGTCCATCAGGCGAATGGTTTCGCTGGCCAGGTACATGTCGTTACGCACGTTGCCCATGGCTTCGGCCGGGACTTTCGCCAGCGAGCCGTAGCCTTTGACTTCTTCACCGATGTGCCCGGTGAGGGCGGCGAGGGCGGGGACCAATTGCGGCGAGGCTTCCTTGCTGCGCATGTAATCCGAGAGGATCGGGCGCGGATCGGCCGGCGCCGGCAGCGGTGAACTTTTGACCAGCGCTTGCTGGGTGACTTGCGCCACGGCGGCGAACTGCAGTGATTGTTCTTCCGGCATGGTGCGATTCAAGGCGTAGGCCATCGGCAAGGTGCCGACCAGAATCAGCATGATCAGGCCCATGCCTTTCTGCCCGTCGTTGGAGCCGTGGGCGAACGATACACCGGTGCAGGTCAGGATCAGCAAACCGCGAATCCACCACGGTGGCGGGGTGTTGCCTTCAGGCGCCTTGTACAGCGAACGGTTCTTCACGAACGCGCGCAGCGCCAGCAGCAACAACGCCGCAAAACCGAAACCCACCAGCGGCGACAGCAGCAATGCGTAACCAATCTTCGTTGCCTGCGCCCAGTCCACACCAGAGGTGCCGTCGCGCCCGTGCATCAACGCATTGGCCACGCCGACGCCGATGATCGAGCCGATCAACGTGTGCGACGACGAGGCCGGCAAGCCCAGCCACCAGGTGCCGAGGTTCCACAGGATCGCCGCAATCAGCAGTGCGAAGATCATCGCGAACCCGGCGGACGAGCCGACCTGCAGGATCAGCTCCACCGGCAGCAACGCGATGATGCCGAACGCCACCGCGCCACTGGACAGCAGCACACCGAGGAAATTGAAGAACCCCGACCAGACCACCGCCACATTCGGCGGCAGCGAGTGGGTGTAGATCACTGTGGCCACGGCGTTGGCGGTGTCGTGGAAACCGTTGACGAACTCAAAGCCGAGCGCAATCAGCAGTGCCACGCCGAGCAGCAGGAACGGCGTCCACGTGGTGACCACGGTGCCGAGTTCGTGCATGTCGTGCATCAGGCTATAGGCCGTGAACAGCATCCCCATGGCCAGCACTGCGAAAAAGATCACGTAGGTGAACGGGCCGGTTTTCTTGTCGAGGGCGGGCCTGCCGCTGGGGGCAGACGTTTGGCGGGCGGTCAGGGAGGGAGTAGCCATGAGCGGACAATCCTGAGCGAGGGAAGGAATGTCGCCCATGATCGTTGCAGAATGTTACAGAGAGACTGCTTCAGGTCAGTGTTTGGTCTGTCAGCCGATTGATCACGACAACTGATGAAGTTCCCGGTGGCGAGGGGATTTATCCCCGATCGGCTGCGCAGCAGTCGTAAATACGGTGACCACTGTTTAACTGATAAACCAAGGTGTCGGGTTTTGGGGCTGCTTCGCAACCCATCGGGGATAAATCCCCTCACCACAAAAGCTGATGTCGCCCTGTAGAAGTTGCCGCAGGCTGCGATCTTTTGCTCTTAATAATCCCCGCGTTTACGAAACGCCCAGCGCCCGGCAATCACGGTAAACGTCGCCACCAGCGCGACCAATATCCAGAACCCCTCCGGGTCTTGCGACAACGGTACCCCACCCACATTCATCCCGAAGAAACCGGCAATGATGTTGATCGGCAGCGCCAGCACCGTCACCACGGTCAGGGTGAACAGTGTGCGGTTGCTCTGTTCGTTGAGGTTGGCGGCGATTTCTTCCTGAAGCAGTTTGATCCGCTCGCCGAGGGCAGTGAGGTCGTTGATGATCAGCGCAAATTCCTCGGTGGATTTGCGCAACTCCTTGACGTCCTCCTTCTGCAACCACGGCGGCGGGCGATTGAGCAGGCGCAGCAACGAACCCGGCTCCAGCGCCAACAGCCGTTGCAGACGTACCAGCACCCGCCGGTGGGCGCCGAGTTCGGCACGGTTGGTCGACAGCCGCGATGAGAGCAATTCGTCCTCGACCTGATCGACGCTGAGGCTGGTCTTGCGCACGATCTGCGTCAGCACTTCGCCCTGATCGCGCAGCAGGTGCACGAGCAATTCCGAGGGCGAGCGAAAGCGCTCGCCGGCCTTCACCGACGAACGCAATTTATCCACCGAATGCAGCGGTTGCAGGCGCGCACTGACGATCAGTTTGCTGCGCACGCACACCCACAGCGTCGACACATCAGAAGAGACCATGCTGCTTAGGTTGAACACCACGTCGTTGACCACCGCCAGCAATGCCGAGTCGACATGTTCGATGCGCGTCGAACGCGAGCCTTCGTGCAGCGCCTCAAAAAACTCGTCGGGCAATTGCAGATGGCTTTTCATCCAGCGCTCGCACGCCGCGTGCGCCAGGTTCAGGTGCAGCCAGAGGAATTCGCCGCTGTCGCTGTCGTCCTGCAGGCAGCGCAGTGCCGTCGCCGAATCGACCTCGCGGCCACGCTCACCGGGCAGAAAACGAAAGCCGTAGAGCAAGCCAAACAGGTCAGGATCGCGATGACTGATATCGAGGCTGTGGTTCATGAAGGCTCGCTGCGAGGTTGGCGTGAGACAGGGAATTCACAGATTCACCTGAGCCGCATCATCGCAATGTCACATGACGTTTGTGTGACGGCAAAATGACGTCAAATCAGCAACTTACCGGCGGTCGGATTTTTCTCAAGAAGCGCTCTGGAACGCCGATCACAGGTGCATTAGGTTGCGCGCCATTGGCCACGGGCCAAGGTTCGCTGACAGGGAAGTCCGCACCATTTCACGCTCGTTTCGGGCGTGCCTCATCCCTGTCTTGAGTACCTGCGATGCTGCAAAAATCCCTGAGAGCGCAAATTCTCGCCCTGCTGAGTGGCAGCCTGTTGGCGATGCTGTTGATCGCGCTGGCCTGTTTCCATTTCCTGTCCAACGGCGTGCAAAGCTACAGCCAGTTGATCGCAGGCCCCTTGCACACTTCGCAACTGATCGACGAAGCCAACCTGCAATTCAAGGTGCAGGTGCAGGAATGGAAAAACGTCCTGCTGCGCGGCAAGCAACCGGCAGACCTGGCCAAGTACTGGGGCCAGTTCGAAGACCGTCAGCGCGATGTGCAGAACATCCTCGGTGAACTGGCCAGCCAGAAAGGTATCGAGCCAAGTCTGAAAAACCGTATCGATCGTTTGCGCGACGAGCACCGTCAGTTGGGCGTTGCTTACCAGAAGGGTCGCGACGCCTATGTAGCGGCGGGCGGCGATCCAACGGCGGGAGACGTCGCTGTCAAAGGCGTCGACCGCGCGACCAGCGAGCAGATGAGCGAACTGGTGACCGAGTTGCGCAAACAGGGCACCGAGCAGTCGGCGCTGATCAGTGCCGAGGCTGATCGCACGGTATTGCTAGGCACCCTGGTGATGCTTGCTTCAAGTTTGTTGATTGGTCTGCTCAGCTTGTGGCTGGTCAACCGCAATCTGGTCGATCCGATCCGTAAGCTGATTGATTACGTGACCCAGTTGAGCCGAGGCAAATTGGCTGAGCGCGTCTCCAGCGACCGTCAGGATGAATTGGGCAACCTCGCCGCTGCCGCCAATACGCTGCGCGATTTCCTCGCTGAAACCTTCACCCGTTTGCAGCGCAGTGCCAGTGACCTGGACAGCGCCAGCGGCGAGTTGAACGCCATCGCCACCACCATGGCCGGCGGCACCAACGAGCAATTCAACCGCACCGATCAGGTGGCCACGGCAATGAACGAAATGTCTGCCACCGCCCAGGAAGTGGCGCGTCACGCCGCCGATGCGGCGCGCGCTGCCGACGATGCCGACCAGTCCGCCCAGCAGGGTGAAAAGGTCATGCAAAGCACTATTCACACCATCACGCAGATGCGCGGCGAAATCGCCAACACCGCCACGGTGATCCGTCGTCTGGAAGCCGACAGCGGCCGTATCGGCAAGGTGCTGGAAGTGATTCGCGGCATTGCCGAGCAGACCAACCTGCTGGCGTTGAACGCCGCCATCGAAGCGGCGCGGGCCGGTGAGGCCGGGCGTGGTTTTGCTGTGGTCGCCGACGAAGTGCGCAACCTGGCGCAGCGTACGGCGGAGTCGATCATCGAGATCAACCAGATCATCCAGAGCGTGCAGACCGGCGCGGTGGACGCCGCGCAAGCCATCGATAGCGGCCAGACCCGCAGCGATGAAAGCGTCGAGCAGGTCACCCAGGCCGGCGCGATGCTGGAGCGCATCACCCACGCGGTGGAAGCGATTCGCGACATGAACCGCCAGATCGCCACCGCCGCCGAAGAGCAGACGTCGGTAGCCGAGGACATCTCACGCAATCTGACCGAGATCACCTCCATCGCCAGCACCAACCTCGAAAGCGTCCAGCGCACCGAAAGTGCCAGCCAGAACCTGCATGGGCTGTCGGGGCAACTGAACGAAGTCACCGCGCGCCTGAGCGCCTGAACCGTTGACTGTGTACCGATTCGGATACCGAGTCGGTACACAGTCGATCTCAATTCAATGCGGCCATGGTCGATGACCGGTTATCCATAACCGGCATTGGAGCATTCCCATGGTCAGCATCACCTCTGTTTCGATCAACCAGACCCTCACCCCGTCGACCAGCAAAACCTCGATCAAAGACGTTGGCGAAGACACCTCGACCAGCGCAACGACGAGCAGCGGTGTAGCGGCCGATACCAGCAAAGTCGCCGCAGGTGGCGGCGCGGCGCCGGCGGGCGACAGCAGTTCCAGCAGCAGTGAAGAATCGGACTCGGTGAAAGAGCTGCGCAAGCAGATTGCCGAGTTGCAAAAGCAATTGCAGGAACAGCAACAGGCGCTGCAAGCGGCGCAGGCGAAGCAGGAAAGTGCTGAGGCGAAGGCTGCGGATGTTGCGGCGGCACAGGCGCAAATCTCCAGCACCTCAGCCTCGTTGCAAACCGCCACGGCGGCGCTGTTGCAGGCGTTGCAGGATTCCGACAGCAGCACCTCCGGCTCACTAGTCAGTACCTCGGTCTGATCGTCAGCGCATTTTCTGTGTGGGGGCAGGCTTTAGCGTCGTTCACCCGATCCTGTAGGAGCTGCGGCACGCTGCGATCTTTTGATTTTGTTTTTAAAGATCAAAAGATCGCAGCCTCGTTTCACTCGACAGCTCCTACAGGGATTTATGCCGGGCATGAAAAAGCCGCGCGATCATTAGATCGCGCGGCTTTGGGTACGCGGTGTATCAGGTGTCTTGCTTGTTGCTCAGTACCTTGCCGGTGGTGGCGTCGAAGTCCACGTCGAACTCTTTGCCATCAGCGGTTTTCAGCTCAACTTCATACTCATAACCGTTGAAGTGATTATCCAGGTCGGTGTCGGTGATCGTCGCACCCGGGTGCAGCTTCAGGGCTTCGGCGTTCATCGATTCCAGCGACTTGATCTTGCCGGACTTGACCAGCTCAGGGATCTGGTCGACGCGAACATCAGCCTGGGCCAGGCCAGCAGTCAGCGTCAGGGCAGCGGCGGTAAACAGGGCAGTCAAAGTTTTCATCGGTTCGTTCCTTGGGTTGCTTAAGTGCGTGTTCTGTTGGAGTGGGTTCAGATTAACCAGCGCAACTTAATTCACCCTTAAAACTCGCATCGTCCGCAGGATGCTCTTGTGGGAGCGAGCCTGCTCGCGATGCGGACACTTCGGTTACAGATCAGAACCCGTTGTTCTTCAACACCTGATCAACGCTGGCAGCGGCCGGGCGTTTATAGAACTTCAACAGTTCGCTGGCGCGGTTGGTGAAGATACCGTCGACACCAGCAGCCATTACTTTTTCGAAGTCCACCGGCTCATCGACGGTATAGACATGCACCAGCATGCCTTGGTCGTGGGTGTACTTGTTCATCCACGGTTGCACCAGATCGGAATAGCTCTGATCGCCACCCTTGGTCAGCTTCGCCGAAGGGCCGGTACCGATGGCGCCCTGAGCCTTGGCGTAATCGACCCACTGTTTGAACTCAGCTTCGGACTTCGGCTCCTGCTTGCCGTAGAAAGCGTTCTTGTCCTTCTCGCCCGACTCGGCAAACGTCACTTTGGATTTCGGCTCGATACTGCCTTCGCCGACCCACAACAGCAGAATCTTCGGCACTTGCGGCATTTCCTTTTGCAGCAGTTCGAGGCTGTTCTTCTCGAAGGTCTGCAAAATCACCTTGCCTTTGCCCTGACCGACGCCCAGTGGGCTTTTCGCCAGTTTAGAACCCGCCGGGCTCAGCCAGCCGCGATCCTGCAGTTTGTCTTTCAGGTCTTTCTCGATCCCCGGAAACAGTTGCGGCTCCTTGGTTTCGATGTACAGGCCCGGCTTGTGCTGCGGGTTGGCCTGGGCGATGTCGATGATTTCATCCAGCGTCAGAATTTTCAGGCCCGCGTAGGAAGGGCGGGCGCGATCCGGGTAGGCCTTGTTGTACCAACTGCCGGCGTCGAGGGTTTTCAGTTCGGCCATGGTGAAAGCCGTGGCCGGGCTGTCCTTGCGCTCCGGGAACTTGGTGGCGACGTCGGTGGTGCGTTGCAGGTTGTTGTCGTGCAGGGCGAACAGCACGCCATCCTTGCTGCGTTGCAGGTCCATTTCCAGGTAATCGGCGCCCAGATCGCGGGCCAGTTTGTAGGCCGCAGCGGTGGATTCCGGTGCATCAAAGGACGCGCCACGGTGGGCGATTACCGCCGGGTGCGGGATGCCATGCGTCGCAGCCACGGCGTCGGGCGTTGTCTGGCTGGCGGCATGCGCCTGACCGAAACCGAGCAACAGGCTCAGCATGAGGGCGCTTTTGGTGAAAGTGGCGGGCATGTTCGAATTCCTTTCGCAGGGCATTTTCAAAGACGTACCTTTTAACAACTGAATCGATCGGGTGCTATCGCGAGACCGACATAAACGTATTAAAAGCGATTTTTCCTGCACTTTTGTGGCGCTGTTTGCAGTACGCTTGCCCACGGCAGACGTCCCGGCAGAGGACGCGCCCACTGTTGCGCCCTGCGTGTAAACCATCGATCAACATTTCGTGAGGTTTACCATGCGCATCACCTCCCAACTCATCTGCCAGGCCGCCGACGACCTCAAGGGCTTTGTCGGCCTCAACCGCAAGACCGGTCAGTACATCGTGCGTTTCAGCGAAGATTCCTTCGGCATGGACGTGGCGGATGACGGCATCATTCCCACCAGCGAATTCGTCTGGGCCCGGGTTTCAGACACGACCATGACGTTGAAGCGCGAGTTGATTCAGTTGCTGCTGGATCAGAACATCGATGACCGGATCAACATCACCGAGCCGTTGCGGGTGTATATGCACAAGCAGGACGTGCCGGAGATTGTGGCGGTGCGCAGTCTGGTGCGCGGCTGAAATTTGCAGTGACCCTATTGCCGCCATCGCCAGCAGGCTGGCTCCCACATTGGATCTGTGGCGCTCACACATCCCCTGTGGGAGCCAGCCTGCTGGCGATGAGGCCAGTGAGTGCGCCGCCGCACTCACTGCCCAAACCGATACTCGCGCTCAACCTTGCACACCCGCGTTTGAAACGCCGAATACCAGATCGACCGCCCACGCTGCTGAATCACCTTATGTTCGGGATGCTCCCGCCACGCCAGAATCGCCGCCTCACTTTCCCAATAAGAAACAGTGATGCCGATGCCGTCCGCCCCGCGAATCGAGTCAATGCCCAGAAAACCCGGTTGTTTGGCAACCAGTTCCATCATGCGCTCAGCCGCCTCGGCATAGCCGTTGTCGCCCTCGGTGCGGGTCGAGGTGAAGATCACTGCAAAACAATCTGGCTTCATCGACGTGGCACCACGCAGGCTTCGACAAACGCGCGCACCAGCGGTGGCATCTGCCCTATGAGCGCCGCACGTTCCGGTTGAAACAACGTGGCGACAAAAAACCGATGATCCCTGAGCTCGATTGCCCTCAAGTCGCCCGCTGAGTCATGACCCACCGCCTGTAGCCGATGTTTGAAAAGCTCCCGTTCGAACTGCGGATTCACACCGTAGCGGCAGCGATAGCCTTCACGAATTTCAGGCGTTTCGTACGCCTTGGCGATCAACGAACCCGGCACCAGATCAATGCTGTCCACGGTTTCCACCAGCGAACAGGTGAGCGGGGTGAGCACGGCTCTTTCGGATTCGGGCGAAGTCTCGCCATGTTCAGCATCAGCCCAGCCCAACACATTGCGGGAAAATTCCAGCACCGCATGCTGAAAACCGCCACAGGTGCCGAGGAAGGGGCGCTGTTGCTCGCGGGCAAAACGGATCGCTCGCAATGCGCCGGCTTCACTTTTGTAAGGGCTGGCCGGCACGCACCAGAAGCCATCGAAGTGATCCAGCGAAGTGTCAGCGAGGATTTGATCGGTGGGTAGCCATTGGTATTGCACATCGCGGCCGGTCTGCTCGGCGATCATGCCGAGCGCAACAGGGATCGCCTGGTGGGCGGTGACTTGCGGGTCGTAGTCGCCGATCAGGGCGATGGAAATGGCGTCCATGGATTTCCTTTATTTGAAAGCAGTGATCAATCTTTGTGGTGAGGGGATTTATCCCCGATGGGGCGCGAAACGACCCTCAAACAAGGCCTGCTGCGCAGTCCATCGGGGATAAATCCCCTCGCCACAGTAAATGTGTGCAGTTGTCGATCACTGGAGCTCACTATAGATTGGCGTTCACGCACTCAATATTGGCGTTTCCCCAAGTGATCAATGCACCGACGCACTATCGGCTCGACTACCCGGATCTGGCGCTGATTCTCGCTTTGGTACGTGGCGGCTCTCTGGCCCGGGCTTCACAGCTGTTGAAGGTCGATGTCTCGACGGTGTTCCGTGCCGTTCGACGCCTTGAGGCTGCGCTCGGCCAGCAACTGTTCGAAAAAAGCCGCGCCGGTTATTTGCCAACGTCGCTTTCGCAGACACTGGCCGAGCAGGCCGAACGCGCCGAGCAGGCACTGGACGCCGCGCGGATCGGCGTGGAGCAGGGCGGTGAAGTCGTCAGCGGCACGGTGCGGCTGACCTGCACCGACTCGGTGTTGCAGGGCTTGCTGCTGCCGGCGCTGGCGCAGTTCATGCCCAACTATCCGGCGCTGACCATCGAATTAAGCACTTCCAACGATTTCGCCAACCTCAGCCGCCGCGATGCTGACATTGCCCTGCGCCTGACACGCACACCGCCGGAGCATTTGGTCGGACGGCAATTGGCGAAGATTTCCTACCGCGTCTGTGCCAGTGCGCGCTACTTGCAGAACGTGGATGCATCGGATCTGGCCGCACTGACCTGGATCGCCCCGGACGATTTCCTGCCCGATCACCCGACCATCGCCTGGCGCCGCCAGCACCTGCCCGGTGTGACCCCGGGTTATCGCTGCAACAGCATGCTTTCGGTGACAGAACTGGTGCGCGCCGGCCTCGGCGTGGCGGCGTTGCCGGACTTTTTGATCAACGATGGCTTGCAGGCGTTAAGCGAACCGCTGCACGGTTACGATACGGCGCTGTGGTTGCTGACCCGTCCGGATTGCCGGGCATTGCGTTCGGTGGTCACGTTGTTCGATGAACTCGGGCGGGCGCTGCGTTTGCCGTGATCAGCGCTGTGGGTTCTGGCACACGTGCGCGTGCAACTCGCTGGTCAGGCCTTCGATGCGTTCGGTCAGGCTTTTGGTCATCTCGGTGAGGCGCGTGTTCTGTTCCAACAGCTCCAGCAGTTGCGCGGTGTTCTGCGCTGCCTGTGCCTGGCGTTCGGTGTTGGCTTGCGCCAGGGCTTCGCGGTGCAGGGCGTCGGCGTCGGCTTGTGCTTTGTCGCGCGCGGCCTGGCGGGTTTGTGCGAGCAGGATCAGTGGCGCGGCGTAGGCCGATTGCAGGCTGAACGCCAGGTTTAAGAGGATGAATGGGTAAACGTCGAACGTGGTCACGCCAAACGCGTTGAGACTGATCCACAACACCACGATCAGGGTTTGCGCGCCAAGAAAGGTTGGCGTGCCGAAGAACCGCGCAAAGGCTTCGGCGCGCAGGGCGAAGGTGTCGTTGCCGAAGGTTGTGTTCAGGTGGGCGTGGGGGCGGTGGAAGCGCAGGTGATCGACGGGGGGCGCGGATGGTCCGGGTTTTTCGTTGTTCATGGTGTGCTCGGCAGGGCTTGGGACTGAAGGCCACTATAGTCCTGCATTGCCGCTGACACCGCCTTCGCGAGCAGGCTCGCTCCTACATTGAAATACAATCCACTGTGGGAGCGAGCCTGCTCGCGATGGCCGCGACTCGGTTTCCAGCCTCAGCCAGGCGCCCGCTCATTGGCAAACATACTCACCGCCTGCACCGCCTCACTGGCGCCATCACGAATCTGCAGGATTACCGTGCCGGCCTGATCCGCCAGTTCCACGCCCTGTGCCGCGCGATCGCGGGTGCCGTCCATGCTCTTGATCGCCTGGCGAGTTTCGGTCTGGATCAACCCGATCATGTTGGAAATCTCCGCTGTCGAGCCGCTGGTGCGTGCCGCCAACTGCCGTACTTCATCGGCCACCACGGCAAAACCGCGGCCCTGTTCACCGGCGCGGGCGGCTTCGATCGCCGCGTTGAGCGCCAGCAAGTTGGTTTGATCGGCGATCCCACGGATGGTGTTGACGATGGCCGTGATCTGCTCTGAGCGCTCACCCAGTTGTGCGATCAGTGTCGAAGACTCGGCAATGTCCTGGGCAATTTCACGCATCTCGCTGGCCGCTTGCTGAATGACCTGAGTGCCTTGTTCGGCGACTTTTCGGGTCTCGACCGAGATGTGATAGGCGGCGCTGGCACTGCGCGCGTCTTGCGCGTGTTGTTCGACCCGAGCGGTGACGTCCGAGGCGAATTTCACCACTTTGCACAGACGTCCTGAGGCATCGTAAACCGGGTTGTAATTGGCCTCCAGCCAAACAGTCTGCCCGCGCTTGTCGACGCGTTCGAACTGGCCTTGAAAGAACTCACCCTGATTCAGCCGTCGCCAGAAATCCTGATAGGCGCTGCTGTTGACCAATTCTGCGGTGCAGAACAAACGGTGATGTTTACCTTTGAGCTCGGTCAGCGTGTAACCCATGCGCGTCAGAAAATTCTGGTTGGCGGTGATTACGCTGCCGTCGAGGTTGAATTCAATCACCGCCATCGCCCGGTCGATGGCTTCCAACTTGGCGTTGACCTCGCTTTCCTGCTGCACCTTGGTCGTCACGTCCATGGCGTACTTGACCACTTTCACCACACGTCCGGAGGCATCCTTGATCGGGTTGTAACTGGCTTCGAGCCAGACCGATTGGCCTTTACTGTCGACCCGTTCAAACGTCCCTGACTGAAACTCACCGTTTTTCAGACGCGACCACAACTCGGCGTACCGAGCGCTGCGACCAAACTCAGGGGTGCAGAACAACCGATGGGGCTGGCCGATCGCTTGTTCGGCGCGGTAACCCATGGTTTTGAGGAAGTTGTCGTTCGCACTTAAAACCACACCGTCGAGATCGAATTCAATCACCGCCATGGAGCGGTTGATGGCATCGAGCAGGCCACTTTGTTGAGTGAGGGTGTGTTGAAGGTCATCGAGGGCGGCTTTGTGGCGATTAAAGAACATGTCGCAGTACCTGGAAGTAGGGAAAGACTGGGGTTGTGTCCCTGTTTCCGCGGGGGCAGGCCAAGCCGATGGATGTAGGCATTGACCGCAAAGTGCCAGCATCCAGGCTGACGGCTGAATCTTATACAGACTTATTGGTTCTGTACAAGAAACTGCTGTTTCGAAATTGTACGAAAGTGCTCATATGCCAAGCGCCAGATTCATCCTGAAATACTTTGCCGTATTTTTTTCGGACGGATCTTGCGTCGGACATTGTCATTTATTCCAACGGAATCGCTGCCGAGGCATTCAATCGAAGGAGCGGGCAGGAGAGTGGTGATTCAGAGCTGATAACGCGCCAGAAACATCTCCAGTGCCGATTCGGCCACGGTGTTCTGCGTCGCGGTGTCGAGCGGTGGCTGACCCATGGAAATCTGCGGCCAGAAACCGAACGACTTCAGCAGGCCCTGCACCTGTTGCGCGGCGAAAACCGCGTCCACCGCTTTTATCCGGCCATCAGCCTGAGCGGCACGGATCCAAACGGTCAGGCCTTCTTCCCGCTCGCCCATGCGCGCGACCATGTTCTGCGCACGCTCCGGTGAGTGGATGGTCGCGGCAATCGCCACGCGCGCCAGGCTGAGGAAGTTGTCATCGGCCATCAGTTGCAGTTTGGCCAACAACATCTGTCGCAACTGATCAGATAACGGCTGATCAGGGCTGTACGCGACCGACTGCTCGGCGCTGATCCGCGCCCATAACTGGTTGAGAATTTCGGCGAACAGCTCTTCTTTGCTAGGGAAATGGTTGTACACGGTGCGCTTGGACACACCGGCGGTGGCCGCGATTTTGTCCATGCTCGTGATCTCGAAACCGTTGGCACGGAATTCGGCAATCGCCGCTTGAATAATGGCTTCGCGTTTACGGTCGGTGAGGCGCTGTGGAGCTGTCATAAGTACGCTTCGGCAGGAAGAGGGTGAAATTACACTTGGCAGTTTACTTGTCATCTCGTTTGATGCAACCTAGAAACTACACCGATGAGTGTAATGTTGCGTTAATCCTCGCAACCTAAAAAACAGACAGTTCGGCTAATGCGTGCGTGCCTTGGCCATTTATCGTCCCATCTTGGAAAACCGTAAATTGCGCGGTTTTCTGGAGTCATTCAGTCATGGCCAATCCAGTTTCTGTTACGGACAACACCTCCACGCCTGAAGCCTCTCGACAGGATCAAGGCCTGTTCCGCAATCATGCGCCAGTTCAACGCGAAGGCGTGCGCAAAATGCTGCGCATCATGTGGAACATGATCTTCCACAAACCGCGCAACACCCGGCCGGCCGCAGCGATCCCGGTACAACCGCTGACCCGCGAAGACCTGCTGGCAGCGCCTGACCACAGCGTCTGGCGCCTCGGTCACTCGACCCTGTTGCTGAAGATGCAGGACAAGTTCTGGATCACCGACCCGGTGTTCGCCGAACGCGCCTCGCCGGTGCAATGGGCCGGCCCTAAACGCTTCCACCAGCCGCCGATCAGCCTCGACCAGTTGCCGCCGATCGAAGCGGTGATCCTGTCCCACAACCACTACGACCACCTCGATTACGATGCCGTGCTGCGGCTGGCGGTCAAAACCAATCTGTTCCTGACCCCGCTGGGCGTCGGCGACACCCTGATCAAATGGGGCATCGACGCCAGCAAGGTTCGCCAGTTCGACTGGTGGCAAGGCACGGAAATCGCCGGCATCCGTTTCATCGCCACGCCGTCGCAACACTTCTCCGGTCGTGGCCTGTTCGACAGCAACAGCACCCTGTGGGCGTCATGGGTAATGATCGACGGCGACACCCGCATCTTCTTCAGCGGCGACAGCGGCTACTTCGACGGTTTCAAACGCATCGGCGAACAGTACGGCCCCTTCGACCTGACCCTGATGGAAACCGGCGCTTACAACGTCGAATGGCCGCACGTGCACATGCAGCCCGAACAAACCCTGCAAGCCCACATCGACCTCAAGGGCCGCTGGCTGTTTCCAATCCACAACGGCACCTTCGACCTGGCGATGCATGCCTGGCATGAACCGTTTGACCGGATCTTGGCGCTGGCCTGGGAGCGCAGTGTTTCGATCACTACGCCGCAGATGGGTGAGGCGTTTAACATCGCTCAGCCCCAGCGTGGGAATGCGTGGTGGCTGGGGGTTGAAGGGGAGAGTGAGGGGGTGGTTCAGAACGCTTAACGAGTTTTAGGTTAAGCAAACACCACTTCAATTCGGCCCTCTTTCCGTGATCGGGGGGCCGATTTCACTACGATTTGCACGTCTCGCCCAAGATGTGAAAGACATTCCATCATTTTGGCTTCACTGATCCCTCGAAATTTCCCGCGCAGCATTTCGGAAAGTTTTGGCTGGGATAATCCAAGAATTTCAGACGCCTGAATCTGAGTAAGATGGCGAGCTTTGATGATCTCGCCGATCTTTGCCGCGAGCTGCGACTTAACCTGCATTTCACTGGCATTGGGCAGTTCGAGGTCTTGGTAGACGTTCCCGATACCTTTTTCAATTTCTATCATGTTGTGATCCTTTCGCGTGATCCTGAGCGGCTCGAAGTCTGTTTCGGATCAGATCAATGTCGGACTGAGCCGTTTTGATTCCAGCAGTCGACTTCTTCTGAAAGCAGTGCAATACATAAATGGCACTGCCGAAACGAACCGTATAAATGGCACGGTAGGTGTTGGTGTCGAAGTCTTCGATCAGCTCCAGTACACCTGCGCCTCCAAACCCTTTCAGGGGTTTTGCATCTGGGTGCTTCAAGCCACTTTGAGCCAAGTCCAGTGCATAACCAAAAACATCCTGTACGTCTGTGGGCATCTGCTTGAGATCTTTCTTGCTACTGCAGACCCAAAAGAGCGGCTTCCTTGCACTCATGCGAAAATATACCTATTTAGGGATAAAGATCAACTTGCCTTTTCAATCAGCCATGGCGTAGTCCCCATGCCCCACAGACTCCGATGCTGAGTTCGTAACACTCACTGATCGCCCCGGCGCAAACCCCGGAAAGAACACCAACCCCCGTGACTCAAACCGATACGCCAGCGCCAGACGCGCCGCATCCGCCACCTCTTGCTGCGCCTCGAACCGTTGAATGTCGGCTACCGAAACTTCAGCTTCCCGCGACAGCTGTTCCACGCTCCAGCCCAGCATCGCTCGGGCCTGGACGCAGTGGGTCGGGGTGAACTGGAAAAGGGCAATGCGTTCGAGGATGTGGTTCATCGCAAGAGAGGCCATGGTGTGCTCCGGGCTCAAGAGTGCTGATTGAAAATGTACTGTGTTTTTGTACAGTTGTTTTCGGCCGGGATCAAACGCATTTTTTGATTTGCCCTAATTCGCCGCCTCCAACCAGACGGACGGTGCCTGACCGAGGATGCGCCGGAACATCGTCGAGAACGCTGCCGGGCTCTCGTAACCGAAATCCAGGGCAATCCGCGTCACCGCTTCACCCGCCGCCAACCGTGCCAGTGCCAGCACCACACAAGCCTGCTGGCGCCATTGGCTGAAGCTCAATCCGGTCTGCTGCCGAAACATTCTGTTGAATGTACGCAAGCTTATGTGTAACTGGTCAGCCCAGTGCTGCGGCGACTGGTGGGCGTTCGGCTGATGCAGAAAGTTCTGACACAACGCGAGGAGCTTTCCGTCAGACGGCAACGGAATGTGCAGCGGCAGCGGAGCACTACGCACAACTTCATGCAGCAACAGATCGACCAACGCGCCGTCGCGACCGCTCAGGTCATATTCCAATGGCACCTCCACCGCTTCCATCAGCAAGTGCCGCATCAACGGCGAGACATTGATCACCTGGCAGCGCTCACCCAAATCCACCGCGCCCGGCTCGATGTACACACTGCGAGTGCTTACGCCCAGCATCAACACCTCATGCGCCACCCCCGGCGGAATCCACACCGCCCGCTGCGGCGGCACCACCCAATTGCCGTCATGGGTGCTGACCTGCATCACCCCGGTCGCGCCGTACAACAACTGCGCGCGCCGATGTGTATGAAACGGCAACAGGTGACCGTGGGAATAATCCGTACCGATCGCCACCACCGGTCGTGGTGTGTCATCCAGCAGATTGATCGAAACATTGCGCATTGAGCGGCACCGAGTGGTTGGCGTAAACGCAAACATTATTGGCTAACTTGCTGAAGCAGGCCAAGCCAAGTCTCACTATCGTCGACCGCTCCACCCGAACGGACGACGCCTCATGTTCTATCTCCTCCTGACCCTTTTCGGCTGCCTCACCGGCATAACAGCCGTGCTCTTCGGCTTCGGCGGCGGCTTCGTCGTCGTGCCATTGCTCTATCGCATGCTCACCGCCAGCCACGGCGCCGACGACCCCATCAGCCAATCGGCCATGCACATCGCCGTCGCGACCTCGACCTGCGTGATGATCGTCAGCGCCCTGATCGCCACCGACAAACACCGCCGCGCCGGGAATCTCGTTCGTCATTATCTGTGGCCGCTCGGCGGCTTCATCGGTTTGGGTGCAATCGTCGGTGCAATCGCGGCGGTGTGGGTCAGTGGCGAAGTCATCCGCTACGCCTTCATCACCTACCTCGGGGTGACCATCATCGACTGCCTGCTACGGCGCGGATTTATCACGCAATCGGCCACTTTCATCCCACGCCGACTGGGCAGGGCGGAAACATCCGGCGGCGGTGTAGGCATCGGCGCCATCGCGACGTTTCTCGGCGTAGGAGGAAGCGTCATGACCGTGCCGCTCCTGCGCCGTTGCGGGTTGAGCATGTCGCAGGCGACCTCCATGGCTAACCCACTCAGCGTGCCGGTGGCATTGGCGGGAACGCTGACGTACATGGCGCTGGCCGGGTTCAGCGAGACAGATCTGGGCGCATGGTTTGTCGGCTATGTGGACCCGCTGGCGTTTGCGGTGCTGACGGTTGGGTCACTGATAGGGATTCGAATTGCTACGCCGTGGATCGGACGGATTCCGGATCGGGTGCATGCTTGGGTGTACATCGGGTTGTTGGTCATCGTTCTGCTGGGAATGGCTATCAAGTAGTGTCTCGATTCCTACAGGCAACACCGCCATAATCCACTCCCGAATTTACCGGCGCCGATCTCACTTCGGCGCTGCCAACGCCTCTTTCAAGGATTGATCCATGCTCAAGGGACTGTTGCGCCTGGCGCCTTACGCCGCTGCGCTGTTCACACTGATTTCCACCGCCCACGCCGAAGATGGCCGGCAGGTATTCACCGGTACTTTGGGCAAAACCCCAATCGTGGTGGAGTTGAACACCGAACAGCCGGGCGAAGTGACCGGCCGTTATTTCTACGAAAAATACCATCGCGACCTGCCCCTCAGCGGTGCGTTGCAAGGCAACACACTGACCCTGACCGAAGGCAACAATCGCTACGGCGACGACAAACCGCTGCCGACCTTGAAACTGCAAGAAACCGGCAACGGCTGGCAGGGCGAGTGGCAAAGTCCGAAGGGTAAAAAACTGCAGGTGAACCTGACCGAGGCCAAACTTCCGGCGCTGCCTGCCAATGCCGTGCCCGTCATTGCCTCACTGCCCAATGGCGAGGCGTATGAATACTTGCGCCTGCAAGGGCTGAAGCTCAAACCCACCAAGAAAGAAAACTTCATGGGCTACACCCTGCAATGGTGGACCGAGCCTGAAACGAAGATCTCTCTGTTCAGCGTGGAATCCGGCCTGCCGAAAGATGATCAACAGCGGGTTAACCAGCAACTACTGGGCAGACTCTGGCTTGAAGTCATCAGCTATCACGGCTGCCAACTTCAGGGCGGAGAAAACGTCGAGTTCATGCAACAGGCAGAACCGAAAATGATCTCGCCAGCCGTGGTCAGCCTGAACATCTCGACCAGCTATTACTGCGGCGGCGCGCATCCGGACTTCGGTGATTCCCCGCTCAACATCGACGTTAAAACCGGCCACCCATTGTCGCTCGAAGATGTGCTGTGGGTCGGTGAGGGCAAGCCACTTCTGCATGCCGAGCGTGACAGCCTGGGTGACAAACCTCTGAGCGAGGCCGAAAGTGACGCGCGTTATCAGTATGAAAGCAAAGAGTTGGTGCCATGGATCATCAAGCAACTCACCGCCCTGTACCCCACAGAAATGAAGAAACCGACGCAAGAAGACGACTGCGACTTCACGGATGAAAGCATCTGGGGTTCTTCGCCGTGGTACTTCACCGAGAAAGGCTTGTACCTGGGTGCCTACTTCGCTCGCGTACAACGCTCTTGCGACAGACCAGACTGGTCGGTCTTGCCGTACTCGCTAGTCAAACAACACCCCGGCGCCGTCAAACTGCAACTGCCCCAAGGCTGACCGTCACGCCAAACCCGGCGCTTCACGAATAATGAAGTGATCCAGGTTCTCGATATCGGCATTGAAGACCTCGAAAGGCTTTTCGGGGTTCTTCTTGCCCGGCACCTGCTTCAACTCCGGCGTCACGCCATAGAAGAAACAGAACAACGCCTTATCACTGTCGACCGCCTGCTTGATCTCTTCCAGAAACGCCTTGCGCTTGCGGTAGTTGTCGATCAGCTTCTTGTTCAGATAGACGCTCACCGGATACGGCTTCTTCTTGCTGTCTTCAGGCTTCTTCCACCAGACCCTGTCCTCGAAGTCGATACGAAAGCTGACCCCCCCGTGGAAGTCCTCGATCTTCTTGATCCGGCCCCAGTAAATGAGCCCCTTGTTGTCCATCAAGAACTTGATCGGCTTGAAGAACGAACTGTACGGCGCCGTATGCTCGCCGATCTTCAACGGCATACGCTTGAGCAACTCCTTGTCGGCGAAGTTCGACACAAAACACTCCACCGGATGCGCAAACACACTGGTCTTGTCCGGCGCCGTCTCACGACTCACGGACTCTTTACCACTCACCGCCGCCACCCGCACCGGATCATCGCGCAACACATCCGCCGCCACCGCAGGCGCGGCAGGCTTACGCACATACTCACGCCGCGTCAGCAACAACTCCGACGGAAAATGCTCCTCCCGCCCGTCATCCACCTCGCCATCCGCCGCCTCAACGCCCGACGCCGATGTCTTCAAACTCACATACGGACAACCCGCCACATGCTGCGTGCCCGGCAGATTCTTGAAGTGCGGCGTGCGCACGTAATTCACATTCTTGGCGTTGAACGTCCCCAACTCGTTCGACGCATCGAACGCCGAACGACAGGCATCGTTGGGGCACTGGAACTGTTCCTTGGCAGAGTCGAACGCCACCGTCTCATCGAAATTGAGATCGCGAACGTCATAGATCGACAACTTGTCGTCGAGACCGAGGCAATAGGCGAGATCGAATTTCATGGTGGGGCTCGGATCCTTGAGTGGGGGAGGGGTATTAATAGCGGGAGGTGGCGCGGGTTGCACTGATTGTTTTCAGGATGATGCAAAACCTGTGGGAGCCAGCCTGCTGGCGATTGGTGGGATCAACTCAATAACGAATCCAGACACCCATCCACCCAGCAGCAACTCCTCTCAATTGTGGTGAGGGGATTTATCCCCGACGGGCAGCGCAGCTGTCCCAAATCCGGCAAACGCGAATTTTTAGCGTTGTAGGTTACTTGTTTGGCGACTGCATTTACCGGCGTCAGAACCATCGTGCCGTCGCTGGGTAGCCCTGAACTTTTAATGTCCGTAGCTAGCGAGTTGGTAATCGTATTGAGGATCGTAGAAGGATTTTCCGGTTAACGTTTCCAATTGTGCCAGCTGCTGAAAATCAAGATCGTAACCGTAGAGTTCGTCTTCTGCGTCATTCCATTTCATGATGACTCGCAGCTGCTCGATATCCTCTGCCGAGATAGGCACTTCGAAAATCAGAGCTTCGGTGGATCGATCAAACGCATAAATTACGTGAGTCATGGTTCTATCCTTCTCTTTGAATCGGCCGGTTTGTTCTGCTCACCAGTTTCAGTATCGAATTCGCCCAGATGCCGACCGCGTTTGTCGTACATCTCTACAGCTCCATGTTGATAATCCCATTCCAGAATCAGCCCATCCTTGGTTTTCCAACGCATACGAGTACCTCGTCCTTTGACCCTGGTCTTCTGTTTTGCTGGTGTTGCGTCGGGAAACGCACTTAATCCTTTGGGTGCCGGATGATATTTGTGATCAGAAACACTCACCACAATATAAACCGGCCTTACCCCCGAACTCTCCGGAAACACCAGAATGAAATCCTTGTACTCCGGTGGGTAAACCGGATTTACAAGGATGTCGTTCGCCGCTTTCGTTGGCGGGTAAACCCAGATATGCGGGGCCTGCGGAGCAGCTTCCAGAGCAGGAATGCCGAGGATGTCGGAGCCGTCAACGGCGGGTTTCCAGATTAGCTCGACGCCTTCACCCAGATTCGCGACGTACTGGCTTTCGCGGGTTTCCAGCTTCACGACATCGACCATTTCCCAGACGCGATTCTTGCCGGTGTAGAAGGCATAACCTTTGAGAGCGCCGTCGGTTTGTTGCTCGATGCGCAGGCGAACACGGGTGCGGGCCTGCTTGAGGGCGCGCAATTGTTCCTCGGTGTAGAGAGCGCTGTCACCCAGGCTCGGCGTCCAGAGCAAAGCAACCATGCCGGTCATGAGTGCGGCACCGGTAGCGCCGATGGCTGCTCCTAGACCTATTGCTGGCGTGGCAAGTGTCGGGCTTCGAAGAGCAAGGCGCCCAAGGCCGAGTGAAACGGTACTGCCGCTGATGGTCTGCAGGTTCCGCAGCCCGGCATCATCGGCCTCACGGGTACCGAGCAAAGCGAATTCGCCGTAATCCCTCAGGCTGTCGGTCGGCACCATCCCGGAGGGATTCGAGTAATCAATGATCGCGTCCGGCAGCTTGCAAGACTTCGCGAACACGCATCCGGCCCGAACCGCCTCGTCTTTTTTGACAGCGACCTGCCGGCTGCGCTCAAACGCATCCTGCCGGGCCAGCATGGCCTCGTAAGCGTTCTGCCTGGCTTCGCGCTCGGCCAGTTCGGTCGTGTTCATGAACCGGTAGGTGACGTGATGCCCGTCGCCTGAAGGTGGGTTCCTGACCCGGGGAATATCCGTTTTGCCAGCCACTGATCATCCTTTCGTTCATTTATCGGTCGCACCGGAAAGAAGCCGGGCGACGTTAACGAAGGTGATGCATTGAGGCTGTAGGACGGGTCTTGGATCAGGTTAGGAATTGTCGCTGTTTGATTTTGGGGGCAGCGCAGGTCTCTGGGAGAGCGGCAGGCTTCGCCTGTCTGGTCGACATCATCAACTCGTTACCACAAAAAATCCGCTGCTTAAAAATCAAACAGCGGACTCTGAAAACATCACTATCTACGCAGCAATCGTGAAGCCTTACGCCACCAAGACTCATGATGATTGAACGGATCATTCGCCAGCAAACAAGGCATATCTCGCAACCGAATCCACGGCTCATCCTGCCAGTGCAGCGTGCTGAGCGACATCTGTGGCCAACTTAAAACACTCAACGTCGGACGCTCCACCGAGCGCGTCGCACGCGCATCACGCAGCGCAGGCACAACCTGATGCGTCAGCCACTCACGAAGCTGCCGATACTCAGGACAGTAGTGATAGATCAACAGCGCATACACGCCGGACTCACTCACCATCATGTGGTCCTCAGCTTCGCCATAGGTCTCCACGCACATCATCTGGCGCTGATCAGCATCGAGTTTGCGCAACTGGCGTTCATCAAGATGTTTCCCCATCAACCGGCCCAGCTCCTGGACGCAGAACCACGCCTGGTTCTCAACCAGAAGGGCGTGCAGGTGAGTTTTATTGCGGGTGAAACGAGTCGGGAGAAGTGGTTCAGACATGGCATGCCTCCTGACCAGGAAGCACGGGATTCGAACGGCGGGTACAGCAATTCACCTTCATCATGAAGGTTGGATAGTCAGGCATTTCCATTTACCTCTGGCTGCTTTCTTAGGGCATTCGTTAGGGTGTCGGGAGCTAAGAAACCCACCAGAGACGGGCCGGACATATTCCCCTTTCGGGTCTTGTATTCGCCCACTCCCGACATAACAGGATTTTTCGCAGGCGTAGAGAAACCGCAGACGAAAAAAAGCCGCATGACTGTCGGGTGCGGAGAACCGCTCTGGTTGAGGCGTTTCTTAGGCGCCGAGTTGTGAGCCTAGGGGCTCAGCGCTGCATGGTCAAGCCTTCAAAAACGCCAACTATTTTGAGGTGAAGAGGTATGTAGTCCTTAGGCTTCAACGTTGAATGCCTTTTGGATTTCAACGCGTAGGAGATCTCTGTTTTTTGTGTGGCACTCCCAGATCGTTACCACCTGCCATCCCAGACTGATCAGAGCCTGTTGAGCATTGAGATCCCTTTGA
This sequence comes from Pseudomonas sp. NPDC087639, assembly GCF_044743385.1. Taxonomy (NCBI): domain Bacteria; kingdom Pseudomonadati; phylum Pseudomonadota; class Gammaproteobacteria; order Pseudomonadales; family Pseudomonadaceae; genus Pseudomonas; species Pseudomonas sp. NPDC087639. The sequence goes on from NZ_JBIUWI010000023.1 coordinate 70,320, forward strand.
ACATTTTTCGTAAATTTGGTTTGCCAAAAATCGACCCTGCTTTTTGGCATATATGCATATTTACACTCGGGATGGCGGTGCCAAAAACAGCCGTGAACGAACATGCATAGGCGATATTTCGGGAACACCAGATCAGGTGTTCCCGGCAGGTCTCTTCTGTGCAGGCGGAATCGGAGCCCCATCTGGTGACATAGTGAACGCACGACCATTTCTGGTTTTGTGTTCTTTCCCCGAATCTTGGACATGATCCTTGAGCGATGCTCGGGGGTGACTATGTCTGCACTCATTCACACCTCAGTCAAAGGGAAGCTCATGTTCAACCATGACATCACTGCATTGCTGTCCTGAAGTCCAGTTTCGCGAAGAAGCTCAACAATGTCTCTTCCTGCAAGGATCATCACGGGATGGCCGTCTTCTACTATCTCCTTGTAGGCTTGATCATGAAGCCAGGAGGTGGTGATGATCACGCCAAATTGTCGGTGCCGTAGGCGAGAAATCAGCCTGGATACTTCGCGAACGCCTACCGAGTTAGCAATCCCGTAGCATTTAGCTTCGATTGCAAAATCTACTAGAACTGACGTTTCTGGCCTTCCAATTCTGAGTTTTCCCGTACCGTCTCGACCACCATCGCGATACCGCCTCGTCAGATCGAGTTCAACCGTATCAGGCAAACAAACCCTCACCAGATGTGCTGCGCATGCCTCAAATGCATACGGATCTGACTCGAAGTGCTTGTGTAGGATCGAAAGCATTTTCATGTCTTCTTTCGAAGATGGCAGCTGTTCCTTTTTTGAGCGGATAGGCTGAGATCGCTTGGCAATCAGAGGAGTGTATTGCCCGGAGCGAACCCATTTCATCCACTCAAGTGGTGCGTGTTCGCTATCGCTTGCTCGCATGCCATTGATGATGTCCGTCAGCCAATCCCGTGAAATTTCCGGCAAGTCGAGAATGGTGAAAGTCGCTCTGTAGTTTTGAAAGCGCTGACCTTTACTGGCATGCCATACAGCTACCAAATCATCATTGTGAGTGCTTCCTATCCGACCAGGGACGGCTAGCCCTCTGAAAATCACATCTCGATAGATTCCTGCTTTGGTGAAAACGAAAATGGGTGGGATATCTACCCTGTCGCCTGAGTGCTGCCGCTCGAAAATTAGCTCTAAAAGATTGTTGCCATAGCGATGGGTTTCGTCCAATTTACGCCCGGGCTTCTTGTTATCGCCGTAGTAGGTGAATACACCCGTCGAGAGGTCCAATTCGTCGGGCCAATCAAGATCCTCCATGCTCGATAACAGGGCTATGAGGCGTGGGTCATTTCGTTTTCCTCGGATCCTGAAGCCACCTTGATTGCTAAGGTTCAGTAGCTTCGTCAGCGGATCGTCGCTGGAATTGCCATTGCGGCTACCGGCGTAGCGGGCGTCAATCATCAAATCTGAGCTTGACAGCTCGTCAACAGAGTAAACCAGGTTGTCTGTCATGGTGGTGTCCTAGTGCCATCAGTGTTGAATGGTGCCGGGAACCTGGTAACCTGGCTAGAAGATTAATTTAAAGGCTTTGAAATGGATCAGATTCGTACGTTTGACATGTTCTGTGGTGCGGGAGGCAGCAGCCTCGGAGCGCGAGAGGGCGGTGCCAAAATCGTTGGAGGTGTTGATCTGTGGGGGCCAGCCGTAGAGTCTTTCAAGCTTAATTTTCCAGATGCGCATGTATTTCAGGAGGATCTTCGAATACTCACGCCTGAAGACGTGCTCGCAAAAACTGGTCCTATAGACTTGTTAATTTCGTCACCTGAATGCACACATCACACTTGCGCTCGTGGTAGTAAACCGCGATCTGAAGAAAGTAAAGACACTGCCTTTCAAGTAATTCGGTATGCGGAAGTAATGAAGCCGCGTTGGATTACTTTGGAAAATGTTGTTCATATGAAACCATGGGGGCGTTATCAAGAACTCTTGAACGAGTTGAAAGGTTTGAATTATCGCGTTCGCGAACAAGTCATAGATGCATCGGGCTTTGGTGTGGCTCAGCGCCGTAGAAGACTTTTCATGATCGCTGATTTAGTGCAGGAGCCACAGTTGGTTTTGCCGATTAATACCAAGTTTAAGAACGTTTGGGATATTTTAGATCGTTCCGGAAAATATAAAATGACTCCGTTGCGAACGCCTAAGAGAGCGAAGGAAACATTGGCGCGAGCTGAGCGAGCCATTGCTGAGTTGGGAGATAACAAGTCATTCCTTATTGTTTATTACGGAACTGATGGTGGAGGCGGATGGCAACGAATGGACTCGCCTCTTCGAACTGTAACGACAGTTGATCGCTTTGCTTATGTAGAACCAACAGGGAATGGGCATATGATGAGGATGCTTCAGCCGGAAGAATTGCGAAAAGCTATGGGGTTTCCTGATAATTATGAGTTTCCTAATGTTACAAGGCGAGAAAAAGTAAAGTTGATGGGGAATGCCGTTTGTTCGCCCGTTATGGAAGCAATCGTGCATTCCTTGAGACTTTCTTCAGGCGCGATAAATAATCCAGAGGCCGCATGAGTTTTATCTAGTGAGTTGGCTTGTGGGTTAATTGTGAGGTGATTTTTAAAAGGAGTTTTCGATGACTAGTTCTATATTTCGGCCTAGAGCAAGAATTATGAAAACACTAGGCGAGGAACTCATAAGTAGCGACAGTGTTGCCTTGATAGAACTTGTGAAAAATTCATATGATGCAGATGCATCTAATGTTTTAATTCGTTTTACTGGGCCATTGGACGTTGGTTCAGGAAAAATAGAAGTCTTAGATAACGGTGTCGGCATGACACTTTCAACTGTCCAGAGCGCATGGATGGAGCCCGCAACCGGCTCAAAAGTCAATAATAAAAATTCACTTGGTGGGCGTCGTGTTTTGGGTGAGAAAGGTATAGGTCGATTCGCGGCATCTCGTTTGGCCTCTTTTCTAGAGCTTGTAAGTAAGAGGGAGGATGAAACGACTGAGACATATGCGAGTTTTGACTGGACGCAGTTTGACGATGAAAATAAGTATCTAGACGAAGTAGAGGTTACAATTAAGTCAAGGGTTCCTTCTGAAATCTGCGAAGGGGGTGAAATTAACGCGGTTTCTGTACTTTCTCCGACTGATGTTTTTCGCGGTACAATTTTAAGAATGTCAAATCTGAAAAGAGTTTGGAATAACTCAAGTTTTGATGATGTTCGAAGGGGGTTGTCCCGACTGGTTTCTCCATTTGCGGATTTGCCTGGATTTAAGATTAATATCGAGGCTCCTGTGGGCTTTGAGCAATATTCTACTGAGATACAGCCTCCGGAGATAATAAACTACCCCCATTACACTGTTGTAGGTGAGGTATGTTCAGATGGTAGGTATTCTCTTGAGTATACGGTTTTAGCCACAGGTGAAGTTACTCCTAGAGAAGGATTGTTCGTTCGTCATCCGAAATCTGGGTGGGTGATGAAGGAGGGAGCTCCTGATGAGGCTTCTCTTAAAAACTATATTCCTCCAGAGTGTGGTGCGTTAAAAATTCAGCTTAGGATCTGGGATCGAGATGAGCTCGGGAATGTGCTCCAGATGCTGGGTGGAACCATATCAAGTGTGCGTAAAGATCTGGATGTCTTTGCTGGTGTCAACATTTATAGGGATAATTTTCGGGTAATGCCTTATGGTGAGCCAAATAATGATTGGCTTCGCTTGGATATAAGGCGAGTTCAAAAGCCGACTTATAGGATTTCCAATAATCAAATTGTCGGTTATATATCAATCTCCGCGGACGGCAACCCCGAACTAAAAGATCAGTCAAATCGAGAGGGTATTCGAGAAAGTCAAGCTTACACTGATCTCAAAGAATTGATGATTTGCGTTTTAGCTGCGATGGAAGATATTCGATTTAAAGTCAGAAATGTACCCTCCTCAAAACAGAGCTCAGATGGCGTTTCCAAAAAGAAAGGCCTCTTCGAAAAACTGGATTTCAGCAAGATACGGGGACATCTGTCGGCACAGCACCCGCAGGATTCGGTTGCGAAAAATCTCGTTGATGATATTGAGCTGGATTATTCATCACGTATCGAGAATATCAAGCAGGTTGTAGCAAGATATAGCGGTTTGGCTACGTTGGGTAAGTTGGTCGATGCTGTTTTACATGAGGGGCGTCAGCCTCTGGCTAATATATCTGGTCAAGCAGCGTTGGGGCGTGAGGATCTTGAAGATTTTGGAGGTCTAGATGAGCCTGGGATAAGTAGCGCCTATCAAAGATTTCAAAAAATAAAAGATCAGTCGAAGGTGTTGAGCTTGATTTTTAAACGAATTGAGCCATTTGGAGGTCGTAAGGTCGGTCGGCCACCTCAACTGTACATTGAAAAGGTTATTCAAGACTCGTTTGATATTTTTGAAGGTCAGTTAAAGGACTCTTCAATTTTATATTCAATCTCGCCTACTAAAACGCTAGTTCGTCTCGATCCAAGCGAAATGCAGCAGGTTTTTGTAAATCTTATTGATAACAGCATATATTGGCTACAGTTAGTAGATGGGCGTGAGCGAAGAATTGCGGTGGAAGTGGAGCGTACTGACGAAGGGTTCGTAGATATTACTTTCTCAGATAGTGGGCCAGGAGTACCGGAGGAGAATAGAGAATCTATTTTTGAAGCTTATTACTCAAATCGAAAAGATGGTGCAGGATTAGGGCTCTCCATAGTTGGTGAGATGGTTTCTAATTATTATGCCGGTACTTTTGAGTTGCTTGATAGTGGTGTTCTGCCTGGGGCGACATTTCGGATTAGATTGCGTAAGAGGGTGTGATTATGAAATGGAGTTTTCTAATTGTCGATGATGATCCGAGCATGGCGGCGCAAACCTCTGAGATACTGCAGAGTAAGCGAACTTTGCCTGGAGATGAGATTGTTTGTGAGGTGTGTTCTAACTTTGAGCTAGCAAAAAACAAAGTTTTGAGTTCGCGCTATGATTTAATTGTTTTAGATCTTCAGGATGATGTCGCTCGAGTAGAAATGAAAGGTCAAGAAGTTCTGGATCTTCTGCGGGAGAATCACTTTGTGCCTGTTGTATTCTATACTGGACATGCGCACAAGGTAACTCCGCTAGAATCCCCATTTGTACGCGTTGTTGCGAAAGGTGACGACGATGTTGAATTGTTACGAGGCGCGGTTCGAGAAGTTTTCTCCAGTGGTCTTCCTAAGCTAATACACTTCATTCAAGAGCAGCAGCGTGCGTATCTGTGGGCTCATGTAGATGAGTTTTGGAAGAGTACGGGGCCTATTTGCGATGTGAAAGATCTAGCATACTTACTCTCCAAGCGATTGAGTAGTGCGTTGAAAGGGGTTTCTGTTCGACGTGGCTTGGATGGTGAGGATAAAGATATAGCTCACCCTATAGAAATGTATGTTTGGCCTTCTATCGGGGATGGCTTGCAAACAGGTGATGTAGTTGAGTTCGAAGGTAGGCAGTTCGTGGTTCTTAATCCTGCCTGTGATTTTGCTCAGGGTAAGGTGAATCATATCGTACTGGCTGAATGTATAGCGCTGGAGCAATGTCCTGAATTTCTCGATTTGATTAAGCAGAAGCAGGCAGGAACTCCCTATACGGGTAATCAGCTCGCTGCCTTAAAGGCCATTGTTGGCGATAATCGACAAGGTAAAAAAGTACAGAAAGAAAGGTACAAGTATTTGCCTGCGACTGTTTTTATGAGGTCGTCGGTTGTGGATTTTCAAGCTCTGAGGTCTGTTGCTAATTCAGATGAGCAATTGGCTGCAATTAAAAGGATTGCGACCTTAGATACTCCGTTTGTGGAGTCGTTACTTAGTAAGTTTTCGAGATACTATGGTCGAATTGGCACGCCAGATTTAAATGTTGATGAGTTGGTTGGTTCGATTATTTCTAGCGTTCCTTAAGTTTTGAAAATAAAAAAAAGGTCGCCGATTGGCGACCTTTTATTAACCTTAATCAATCCCAGCTCAACGCCCCACCAGTCTGATACTCAATAACCCGCGTCTCAAAGAAATTCTTCTCTTTCTTCAAGTCCATAATCTCGCTCATCCAAGGGAACGGGTTAGTCGTCCCTGGATACTCTTCTTTCAAACCGATCTGGCTCAGACGACGGTTAGCGATGAACTTCAGGTAGTCCTCCATCATCGCTGCGTTCATGCCCAGTACGCCGCGAGGCATGGTGTCGCGGGCGTATTCGATCTCCAGCTGCGTACCCTGCAGAATCATCTGGGTCGCTTCTTCCTTCATTTCGGCATCCCACAGGTGTGGGTTTTCGATTTTGATCTGGTTGATCACGTCGATGCCGAAGTTCAGGTGCATGGATTCGTCGCGCAGGATGTATTGGAACTGCTCGGCGACGCCGGTCATTTGGTTGCGGCGGCCCAGGGAGAGGAGTTGGGTGAGGCCGCAG